>NZ_JBHWBP010000297.1:0-9593 GCF_042735575.1 Streptomyces sp. NPDC059564
CACCCGCCCGGCGAGGGCGGCGCAGCCGAGTCCGAGGGACCACAGCCGGGAGGCGATCCCGAACTGCGCGGTCGAGGCCGCCACGCGCCCCGGCCCGCTGCCGATCCGCCGCCCGACCTCGGCGACGTACGGCCCGAGGTGGTCCCCGTACAGCGCTTCGAGGGTCCGGAATCCGGGTCCGGGCGGCTCCTCGCCGTACGCGACGGTGAAGAAGGGGCCCACGGCGGCCAGTCGCCGCAGTACGTCGTCCATGCACGGATGATCTCAGCCGACGGGCGCCGCCCCCGCGGCCGGGTCGGCCGCGGGAGCCGGACGGTGAAGAGGTTCTCGGCGACGTCCACGTCGGCGGTGGTGATCAGGAGCGTGAGGTGGCCGGTCCCGGCGAGCGAGCGGGCCAGTTCGATCTCTCGGCCGTCGCCGTGGACGAGGTGCAGGGTGTTGCCCGCCGACCCCCTCCTCGGCGGAGGCGCGGGAGGCGCCCGCGGCCACCCCGTCGGAGGCGACGCAGCGGGCTCCGCGCTCGCGCGGCCCGGCCACGACCTCGGTGGGCCGCCGGTGGACCGCGGTGGTCCGCTCGGCGATGGAGTCCCAGGAGTCGCCGTCGCGGCCGGCCAGGGCTCCCGCGATCAGGTCGAGGGCGACGAGGGTGCCGGTGTGGCCGATGGTGGAGGCGTAGGAGTCGGGTTCGTTGCCGAGGTCCACGGTGAGGTCGGCGAGGTCGCCCAGCGGGGACGGTACGACGTTGAGCAGCGCGGCCTTCGTGACGCCGGGCCCGGCGCACCGGACCGACTTCCGCGAGGCCTGCGCTACCGGCTGCGCGCCACCCTCCAGACGGACTGACACGGCACGACGCCGCACCCGGGCGACCTGCGAAAGACCCGGCTCCTACGCGCGCACCCCGCCGGCGGAGTGCGCCCAGCGGACCGCCGGGCCCATCGCGTACGAAGCGCCCAGCAGCAGGGCGCCGAGCAGCAGCCAGCCGGGGATCCCCCACAGCAGGAGCAGCGCGGTCAGCAGCATCGGGCCCAGGGTGCGGGCCACGGGCACCCCGGTGCCGAAGAAGCCCTGGTACTGCCCCATCCGCTCGGCCGGGGCCAGGGAGAAGCCGATCTGCCAGGACCCGGCCGACTGCCGCATCTCGGCGTCGGCCTGCAGCGCGGCGCCCGCCACGAGCAGTGCCCCGGCCGCCCACCCGGCGCCGGGCAGCGCGGCGGCGGCGAACACGGCGCAGGACAGGGCCATCACCAGCCCGGACAGCCGCAGCGCCCGCCCGGCGCTGACGAGGTCGGTCACGGGCCGGGCCGTCCGCACCTGGAACAGCATCACGGCCAGGGTGTTGAGCACGAACAGCGCCGACACCAGCCAGCCGGGGGCATGGGTGCGCTCCACGATCCACAGCGGGATCGCCAGGCTGAGCAGCGGCATCCGCAGCAGCAGTACGGCGTTGAGCAGGGTCACCAGCGCGTACGGCCGATCGCGCAGCACGGCGAGCCGGGGCTCCCCCGCCGCCCGCTCCGGTACCGGGGCCACGGCGGGCAGGCCCAGCAGCAGGGCCGCGCAGACCAGGAAGCTGACCGCGTCCAGGGCGAAGACGACGAGGTAGGCGCCCTCGGTGCCGGCCCCGAGGGCCAGTCCGCCGAGGGCCGCGCCGAGCGCCAGTCCGGCGTTGAGCGTGGACTGGAGGTGGGCCAGCACCCCGGTCCGCTCCGCCGGGGCGACGAGCCCCGCCAGCAGCGCCTGCCGGGCGGCCGCGAGGCCGCACTGGGAGACGGCGTAGAGGACCGCGGCGCACAGGAACGCCCCGAAGGACCGCACGAACAGGAACGAGGCCACCGACGCGGCGGTGGCCAGCGCCAGCAGTACCGAGGTGCCGCGCGGGCCCCGCCGGTCGGCGAGGGCCCCCAGCGGGACCCCGGCGACCGAGCCGACGGCCCAGGCGAGGGTCAGGCCGAGGCCGATCCGGGCGGGCGAGAGGCCCACGACGCCGGTGAAGTAGAGGGCGGAGCACACGTAGTAGGCGCCGTCGCCGACGGAGTTGCTCAACTGGGCGGCGGCCAGGCGGCGCGGCGCGCCGGGCGCGGGCAGGAACCGTATCGTCACCGCCCCATTGGATCAGCCGCATGGCCCGTCGGAGCGGTCCAATCGGGGATGTGTCACATGGGCCACTCGGCGCCGCCCCCGGCCTCCGTCCGCAGGGGCGCGATGGCCTCCGGCAGCGCCCGGCCGATGGCTCGGGCGGCCTGGCGCACGCGCGCCCGTAGCAGACCCGGGTGGCCCAACCCGACCACCCGCTCGATCCGCCCGCCCGTGGACACTCCGCCGACGGCCGCCTGTTCGATGCCGGGCTCCACCGGCGGGGCGGCCCGGTCGTCGGCGGAGTCCGCGAGCGGGGGCTTCGCCGCCGGTGCCGGGCTCTCTTCACATCCTCGCAGGTCAGGTGGGGTAAACCGGCAGTCCGCGCAAGTCAGGGCAGCCGTCTGGCGGGACTACGTCGACCGCTTGAACGGATGTCCGTTGATCAGGATTACGGGCGCTCCGGCCCGGGGACCAAAGTCATCGAAAAACGATGTCGCGCCATTGCCAAATTGGGGGTTCATGAGAGGACATTAAGGGGCTACATTGAGCCACTCGCGTTCACCTGACAGCCCGTTGCCTTTCACCCGCGTTTTGCGCGGGGGGTGACGTCAGGAGCGCAGACTGTGCAACCACCCCACCGCCCAGAAGGACCGAAGGCTCCGTGCCCGTACCCGTACTCCTCGCCGGCCGCTCCGTGCGGCTCGAGCCCCTCGCCCCCCACCACACCGAGGCCCTGGCCAAGGCCGGGGCCGAGGATCGTACGACTTACGCCTTCACTCCCGTTCCGCACGGGTTGCAGGCGTCCCACGAGTACATCGACCGTGCCCTCGCCGATCAGGCAGCAGGTCGATCGCTTGCGTTCGCCGTGGTCAGAGCCACTGACGGGCGGGTCGTCGGTTCGACCCGGTTCCTGGATCTCGACTATTGGCAAGGTCCACTGGTGTGGCCCGCGGTCCCCGGGGTCCCCTTCGGTGATCCGGCGACGGCGGTCCCCGACGCCGCCGAGATCGGGAACACCTGGCTGTCGCCGAGCGCCCAGGGCACCGGGATCAACACCGAGGCCAAGCTGCTCATGCTCCGCCACGCCTTCGAGACCTGGGGGGTGCGCCGCATCTCGCTGCGCGCGGACGCCCGCAACGGGCGCTCGCGGGCGGCCATGGAACGCCTCGGCTTCACCTGCGAAGGGGTGCGCCGGGCCCATTCGCGGGGGCTGGACGGCGCGGTGCGCAGTACGGCCTTCTACTCCGTGCTCGACGAGGAGTGGCCCACCGTGCGCTCCCTCATCGAACTGCGGATGTCCGGCGCCCAGCCCCGCAAGCGCCGGCGCAAGACGCTGATCCCGGCGTAACGGTCCTGCGGACCCCCGCCCCGTCCTCCCCCCGTCCTCCCCCGGTGCTCAGCCGAGGAAGGCCGGGGCGAGGGCCGAGGGCATCAGCCGGGCCGGGGCGCCGCCGCCGTCGGCGGGCAGGGAGTACAGGTCGGCGCCGAAGTCGCCGGGCAGGGAGTAGACGACGGTCCGGTCGTCGGTCCACACCACCTGGTCGTCCACGCTGCGTTCCTCGGCGAGCGGGGTCTCCCGCATCGAGGCCAGGTCGAGGACGTAGAGCCGCCACGGTGCCTCGGCCGGCAGCCCCGGCACCCGCTTCTTGAACACCAGGCGGGTCCCGTCCGGGGACAGCGACGGGCATTCCAGGTTCTCGCGCAGGGTCGTCACCGTGCGCGCGACGAGGTCGCCGCGGACCAGGTGGGTCTGGCCGCCGGTCGCGAGCGTCGCGTAGAAGGTCTTCTCGTCGGCGGCGAAGGTGACCCCCCAGAAGTTCACGTCGGCGTTGCGGTACGTCGCGCCGTCCTTGCGGATCGTGAAGTCCTCCAGCGAGGCGTCGTACGTCCCGGTGCGCAGGTCCAGCAGCGAGGTGCGGGTGGAGAAGTTCGTACCGGCGTACGAGTCCCCGCCGACGAAGACGGTCCAGGCGACGAGGTGGCCGCCGGGCGAGACCCGGGCGCGCGTGGGGATGCCGGCCAGGGGCCGGCGGGCGGTCTCCTTGAGGTGGGAGTCGAGGACGACGGCCCGGTAGCTCTCCTGCACCGCGCCCTGTTCCGCCTGGAGGCAGACGCCCGTGCCCCCGGCGGAGTGGAAGCGCAGGCACTTCACCCCGGACGCGGTACGGGGACCCTTCGGCACGTCCGCCGGGACGGTGGCGAGCTCGTCCCGGAACGGGCCCCAGGCCATGTTGCGGAAGACGATCCGCCGCCCGCCGTCACCCGGGGCGAGGGTGACCTCGCCGTGGGAGACGGCCGGGCCGCCCGCCCGGGCCTGGTTCTTCTCGTCGGCCCGCGACGAGGCGCGGACGAAGGCGAACACCCCCACGACGGTGAGCAGGACGACGGCGGTGACCAGGATCAGGACCCGGCGCCGCGCGGTCATCGGGGACCCGGGCGCGGGGGGCGTGTCCGCGGGGGGTGTGGCCGTGGGGGGTGTGAGGGACATGGGGGCCTTTCGGGATGCGGCGGGGATCAGGCGTCGGCGGGGCGGAGCCGGACGCAGCAGGCGACGGCCACGGCGAGCAGCACGGCGGCCACGGCCAGGGCGGGCCGGGCGCCCCAGACGGTCCAGGCGGCGCCGAAGCCGAGGGAGGCCGCGAAGCGGGCGAGCGCCTGGCCGGTCTGGACGAGGGCGAGCCCGCCGCCCCGGTGTTCCTCGGGGACGGCTCCGGCGGCTTCGGCCATGAGCACGCCGTCGGTGGCGGCGTAGAAGCCCCCGTGCAGCAGGAGCACCGCGTACGGCAGGGCCGGGTGCCCGCCGCCCGCCAGGAGGAGTCCGTAGACCAGGAGCAGGGCGAGGTGTCCGCCGAGGAAGACGCGGCGGCGGCCGACGCGGTCGGCGAGCCGGCCGAGCGGCAGCGCCAGCAGGAAGAAGGCGGCGGCGGTGCCGAGCGGGAGCAGCGCGAACCAGCGGTCGGCGATTCCGGTGGCCCGCTGGAGCAGCAGGAACACGAAGGCGTCGCTGACGGTGCACAGGCCGAGCAGCAGCGCGCCGAGGCTGATCCGGCGCAGGTCGCGGCGGCGCAGCAGGCCGAGGGAGGCCCGCAGCGAGACGGGTTCGGCGGCGGGTGCGGGCACGGCGCGGCGGCCGGGTACGAAGAGCACCAGCACCAGGACGCCGAGCGCGGCGACGCAGGCGCTGACGGTGAAGACGGCGTCGTAGCCGTCTGCGGCTCCGCGCAGGATCAGGAAGGCCAGGATGGGCCCGATCAGCGCGCCGGCGGTGTCCATGGCCCGGTGCACGCCGAAGGCCCGGCCCCGGTCCTCGGGGTCGGCGGCCAGGGAGATCAGCGCGTCGCGCGGGGCGGTGCGCAGGCCCTTGCCGGTGCGGTCGAGGGCGAGGACGGCACCGATGGCGGGCAGCGTGTGCGCGAGCAGCAGCAGCGGTTTGCACAGGGCGGAGAGCCCGTAGCCGATGCCGGCGAGCGCCTTGTGGCGGCCGAAGCGGTCACCGAGGTGGCCTCCGGTGAGCCGGACGAGGGCGCTGACCCCGTTGTAGAGGCCGTCGAGCAGGCCGAAGCCGAGCGGGGAGAGGCCGAGTCCGGCGACGAGGTAGAGCGGGAGCACGGCCGTGACCATCTCGGAGGAGACGTCGGTGATCAGGCTGACCGTGCCGAGGGCGAGCACCGTGGGCGCGAGGGCGGCGCGCCGCCCCGGGCGGGTGCCCGGGGCGACGGCCTGCGGCTCGGGGTGCACGGCGGGCGCGGGATTGCCGCGCGAGTCCGCGACGTACATGGTCAGGAAGCCCAGATCCCCGTGATGTCCTTGGCGGTGGCGGCGTTCCCGGCGTGGGTGGTCAGCCCGGCCAGGCCCTCCAGGGTCCGCAGCATGTCGTAGTGGTTGTAGGTGGTGCTGGTCGTGGAGCCGGCGGTCACGGGCTGCCCGTAGAGGACGGTCGGGATCTTGTTGCCGGCGAGCCGGTTGTCCTCGTCGAAGGTGACGACGAGCACGCTGTTGTGGGTCTTGGCCCAGTCCGCGTAGGACTTGAGGTTGTTCTTGAGCCAGGTGTCGCCGGTGCCGACCGAGCAGTCGTGCATGTCGCTGCAGAGGTTCGGGACGACGAAGGACACCTTGGGCAGGGTGGTGAAGTCCGTCGGGAACTGCGTCATCGTCTTCGCCGTGCTGGTGGGCACGTTGGAGAAGGCGAACCAGGGGTTGTGCTTGCGGGCGTACTTGCCGCTGGAGCAGGTGGTGGAGCCCTGGCTGGGGAGCGTCTCGTTGTAGCTGGCCCAGCTCTTGCCCGCGGCGATCAGCTCGGAGGCCAGGTTCGGCGCGGAGCTGAAGCCGGGCGTGTAACAGCTGTCGCCCGTGACGCCCTGGTTGGAGCCCGAGAAGAGCTGGAGGTAGTTGGGCTGGCTGGGGTGCGTGATGCCGTAGGACTCGGAGAGGCTCGCTCCTCCGGTCTTGAGGGAGTTGATGTAGGGGGCGCTGGAGCTGCCTATGACCTGGTTGTAGGCGTGGTTCTCGAAGACCACGACGACGACGTGGTCGGGGGCGGGCAGGCCCGCCGCGTGCGCGGGCTGTGCGGCTCCGATGCCGGCCCAGAGGGCGGTGCCGGCGGCGGTGGCGGCGAAGGCGGTGGCCAGGGCGGTCTTACGACGAGACCATGAAGTGGTCATGCCAAACACGGGTCATACCTCCGGGCATGGGGGGTCTGCGGGGCGGCGGCGCGGACGCACCATACCCAGGGGCATGTGCATGGGCCAGGGACAGTCGGCTAACAGCACGGGAACTCCGCCGAGACGTCAGGCGATCAGTAATGCCCTCCTCCAGGAAAACCCAAGAGAAGGAAAAATGAGGAACCCGGAAGCACTATCGTTCATCATTCGAACGGAAGCAGTCCACCCCCAGACGGGGCAGCAACAGCCGGAGAGCCACCGCAGATGTCGTACGAACCCGACGGGCAGTACCAGCCACCGCGCCGGCCGGAGGGGCAGTACCCGCAGCAACCCCCGTACGGCCAGCAGCAGGGCCGACAGCAGGGCCAGCCGCGGTACGCGCCCCAAGGCCAGCCCCAGCAGGGCCGGCCCCAGCCTCCCTACGGCCAGCCCCCTCAGGGCCGCCCGCCGCAGGGCCAGCAGCCGTACGGCCAGCCCGGGTACGGGCAGCAGCCGCAGCAGGGCCGCCCCCCGTACGGGCAGCAGCAGGGCGGGTACGACCAGCCCACCCAGCAGCAGCCCCGCTACGAGCAGCCGCCGTACCAGCAGGACTACCAGCAGCAGCCGTACGACCAGTACGACCGCTCCGAGCCCCCCTACGGCGACGAGCCGCCGCGCCGCAAGTCCAAGGCCAAGCGCTGGATCATCGCGGGCGTCTCGGTCCTGGCCCTCGCGGGCATCGCCGCGGGCGCGATGAGCTACTTCGAGATACCGCCGTTCACCGACAAGGGCCAGGCCGTCTCCTTCGGCCAGACCCCGGGCGGCGACAAGGGCGGGGAAGCGGCCAAGCCGGCGGCGAACTCGAAGATGTCGATGCCCACCGGCCCGAAGACCGAGTTCAAGAACGCCTCGACCCTGAGCGACGGGACACAGATCGGCGTCGCCACCGTCACCGGCAAGAAGTCGGGCTTCACGGGCAAGGTCTGGGTATGGGCGCCCAAGGAGTACAACGACCCGAAGTTCGCCAAGAGCGGCTTCCCCGTCATGATCGCCCTGCCCGGCGGCGCCGGCTACCCGACGAACTACTGGATGGGCACCGACCTCGGCCTCCAGAGCAGCATCAGCAAGTGGTACTCGGAGGGCAAGGGCAAGCCCTTCATCCTCGCCATGCCCGTGCTGAACCCGGGCCCGGACGACAAGGGCATCTACTGGGACGGCTCCGACATCCCGGACCAGCCCAAGATGGGCACCTGGCTGACCGACGACGTCCCGGACCTGATGCGGGAGAACTTCCGCACCATCAAGTCCCGTGACGGCTGGGCCTACATGGGCTCGTCCACCGGTGGCTTCGCGAGCCTGAAGGCCGTGCTGAAGTACCCGGAGAAGTTCAAGGCCGCGATCTGCTCCGGCCCGGACATCGTCCCGGACTCCTCCCTCTGGAAGGGCCACGAGAAGGAGAAGGCCGAGAACAACCCGGAGCTGCTCGCCAAGCAGCTCATCGACAAGAAGGGCCCCGACGTCTACCTGGCCTTCCAGGTCGGCGACAACGAGAGCAACAAGAAGACCCTGCCGGACGTGCAGAAGTTCGTCGCCACCTACACCAAGGGCCCCATCCACACCAGCCTGAGAGTGATCCCCGGCGGCCAGCACAACGCCAAGACGTACGTGCCGAACATGGGCCAGGGACCGATGGAGTTCATCAGCAAGGCGATGGAAGGCCCCGTGGAGTAGCCCTCACCGCTCCCGGGCTCCGGGACCCCGCCCCTACGGGGTGAGCACGGCTCCACCGTCGGGTTCCACGCCCCGCACCGCTTCCGGCTCCGGCCCGCCGAACACCTTCGGCGGGCCGCTGCCGTTCCAGGGCTCCCAGCCGGGATCCCCGGTGACGGCGAACCGCACCCAGGCCGCGTGCATCTCGTCCGCGAGCGCCTGCGGGGCGTCCGGACCGGCCAGCCGCCAGGACTCGGGCACGCCGAGGGTGTCGAAGACGAAGCCCAGCTCCAGGGCGTGGCAGGCGCCGAGGCCCGGTACGCCGCTGGGCCACGCGAACTCGTAGAGGTGGCTCGGCGCGGCCCGCCGGGCCCCGGCGATCCGGCGCAGCGGGTCGCGCAGCAGCCGGTCGGTGAGCAGCTGCCCGGCCAGGTCGCCCGGTCCGGCGCCGGGCAGGTCGGCGCGCAGCGCCCGTACGGCGGCCCGGTCCTTGCCGCTGCGCAGTCGCCCCAGCGCCACGGTCAGCGGGCCCAGCCGGTCCAGCAGCCGCAGGGCGCCGGTCGGCGCGAGCCAGAGCCGGTGCTCCTGGGAGGTCCAGCCCAGCAGCAGCGGCACGTCCGAGGCCGTGGCCGCCTCCAGCGGGTCGCCGGGCAGCGTGCCGGGATCGGTGACCAGGCCGAAGGCGGGGCCGCCGAGCACCGGGGAGGAACGGCGCAGCACGGCCGCCTGGGCGCCCAGCAGGGCGGGCAGCCCGGCCGCCTCGAAGGCGGCGGCGGTGGCGGGCACCTTGAGCAGCGAGGCCATCCGGCGGACCATGGCGCGGACCTTCTCGCGCGGCAGGGCCTCGGGGGCGCCGCTCTGCAGGACGGCCCGGGCGAAGAGGCCCTCGGCGCGGGGGGCGGCGAGCAGGGCGCCCACGCTGATGGCCCCGGCGGACTCGCCGAAGACGGTGACCCGGCCGGGGTCGCCGCCGAAGGCCGCGATGTTGTCCCGGACCCACTCCAGGGCGGCGATCTGGTCGAGCAGGCCGCGGTTGGCGGGGGCGTCGGGGAAGAGCCCGTAGCCGAGGACGCCGAGCCGGAAGTTGACCGAGACGAGCACGACCCCGTCGCGGGCGAAGGCGGAGCCGTCGTAGACGGGAACGGCGGAGGAGCCGCGGGTGTGGGT
>NZ_JBHWBP010000298.1:0-9535 GCF_042735575.1 Streptomyces sp. NPDC059564
CTACCAGTGGGACGGGGTCCCCGGCCACGCCCCGGTCAAGCGGGCCGACCTGCCCACCACCGACCCCGGCGGCTGGGAAGCCATCGTGGACGTGCCCGACCTGGGCGTCGCCGGGGCGCGGGTGCAGCTGGTCACCGACAGCGGATCCGCCGACCTCTACGGCGACGGCACCGAGGCCAAGGACCTCACCCACCCGGAGTGGAAGAAGGCGCGGGCCGCCTGGTTCACCCTGGGATGACCGGATCCCGGTCCGGATCCGCCGCGAGGGCCTCGGCCAGGTGCTCGCGGCGGATCCGCCGGTCCACGTAGAGCAGACCGGCGGGCAGCTGCGGGAAGGCCGGCAGCAGGACCAGCGCCGACAGCGCCCCCGGCAGCCCGGACCACACCAGCAGCGCGTACCCGGCCCCGACGGTGAAGGCCACGGCCGGAGCGGTCCAGCCGAAGGTCCGCCACCAGGCGCCCCGCACCAGCCGCGCCGAGCGGCGCAGCGCCGCCACCGGCGCGAGCCCCTCGTACCCGGCGGCGGTGGGCGCCAGCGCGAACTGCACGCCGAGCCACAGGGCGACCGGGGCCAGCGGCAGCAGCACCAGCGGCGGCAGCCCGGCCGCCAGTACCGCCGCGCCCGGGCCCGCCGCGGCCAGCAGGGCGAGCAGCTGGGCGCCGAGCACTTTCGGGGTCCGGGGCAGCGCGGCCCGCAGCAGCCCCGGCGCGGTCACGGCCCGGCCGAGCACCGCCGGGCGCAGCAGGGCCGCGATCAGGGCGGTGGCCAGCGCGCAGGTGAACAGCAGGAACAGGGCCGCCGCCGGGAAGAGCACCCAGACGAAGACCCGGTTGCCGGACCTCGGGCTGAGGGAGGCCAGGGCCGCCGCCCCCGCCGCCGCGGTGACCAGCAGCCCCGCCGCCAGCTGCCCGAGGAGCAGCGCCCCGCACAGCCGGCCGCCGTACCGGCCGAGGGCGGCGAGGGCGCCCCCGAGGATGTCGCCGGGCCCCAGCGGGCGCAGGGGCACCACGCCGGGCCGGGGCCGTTCGGGGGGCAGCCAGCCGCCGCCCCGGTGGGTCCATTGCTGCGCCATGCGCGGGCCCCCTGTCCCCTGAGGGGGACACCGTAGCCCCCTGGCGGCCCGGTGTCCCGGGGTCTGCGTGTGTACACCTGTACGCATCGATGTGTACACTCGTACGCATGCCCTACGTACTGCTTGCCGCGGCCATAGCCGCCGAGGTCGCCGGGACCACCGCGATGAAGTACAGCGAGGGTTTCACCCGGCTGTGGCCCTCGCTCGGCACGCTGCTGGGGTACGTGATCGCCTTCACCCTGCTCGCGCAGACCCTGAAGTCGATGTCGGTCGGCACGGCGTACGCGATATGGGCCGGGGTCGGCACCGCCGCCATCGCCGCCATCGGCATGGTGTTCATGGGCGAGGCGGCCACCGCCGCGAAACTCGCCGGGATCGCGCTGATCATCGCCGGGGTGGTCCTGCTGAACCTCGGCGGAGCGGCCCACTGATGGCCGCGGGAGTGCGCCGGTACGACCCGGAGCGCCGCCAGCGGATCATCGACGCCGCGATCCGGGTGGTGGGGGCCAAGGGGATCGCGGGGCTCAGCCACCGCAGCGTCGCGGCGGAGGCGGACGTGCCGCTGGGCTCGACGACCTACCACTTCAAGACCCTGGACGACCTGCTGGTGGCGGCCCTGCGCCAGGCGAACGAGGCCTACGCCCCGGCGTGGGCGCCGCGCGCGGGCGAGGGCCTGGCGGGCGCGCTGGCCCGGCTGCTGGGGGAGCTCCTGGCGGCGGCCGGCCGGGGGCGGGCGGAGCTGGAGTACGAGCTCTACCTGGCGGCCCTGCGGCGCCCCGCGCTGCGGCCGGTCGCGGCCGAGTGGCTGGAGTCGGTGACCGGGGCCCTGGCGGAGCACACCGATCCGGTGACGGCGCGGGCGCTGGTGGCGGTGATGGACGGCATCAGCCTCCAGGTGCTGCTGACGGGCGCGGATTATGACGAGCCGTACGCCCGAGAGGTCCTGGGGCGGGTGCTGCGGTCCGTCTAGCCGGCGGCGGCTGCCCGTCGCCGGTCAGCCCGCGGAGCGGACCGCCGACAGCGCCGCCGCGACACTGGCCTCGATGTCCCGGATCGGGTAGATCACCTCGCGCACCGTGCGGTCCCGGTCCAGGACCAGCGTCAGCCGCTTCAGCCGGCTGACCCCGCCCGCGCGGAACGTCGGCAGCCGCAGGGCCGTCACCAGGTCCAGCCCCGCGTCCGAGAGGAGCGGGAAGCGCAGCCCCTCCTGCTCCGCGAACTCCCGCTGCTCGTCCGGGCGCTGGGCCGAGACCCCGTGGACGGTGGCGCCGGCCGCGGTGAACTCCGCGAGCTGGTCGCGGAAGGTGCACGACTCGAACGTGCAGCCCTTCGCGCCCGGGATCCCCGCCCAGCCCGGCGGGTAGGACTCGGCCCGGGCGTAGGCGCCGGGGAAGCAGTACAGGACGGTGAACGGGGTGTCCGCCACCGGGTCGCGGAGCTCGCCGAAGCGGTCCGGCAGCAGCAGCTCCGGCAGCCGCGTCCCGCGCAGCGCGTGGACCCGTACCGCCTCCATCGAGGACTCCTCGGCCGTCGCCGTCATCTCTCCCTCTCCCAGGATCCAGGCGTCGCCCCAGTCCTGGAGGGCCACCAGGACGGGCAGCAGCCCCCGCCCGCGCGGGCTCAGCCGGTACTCGTACCGCACCGGACGTTCCTGGTACGGCTCGCGCGTCAGCACCCCGGCCTCGACCAGCAGCTTCAGCCGCTCGGCGAGCACCTTGCGGGACATGCCGAGTTCGCGCTGGAGCTCGTCGAAGCGGTACAGGCCGCGCGCGGTGTCGCGCACGATCAGCAGCGTCCACCAGTCGCCCACGACGTCGAGGGCCTGGGCGATGGAGCAGTCCGCGTCGCCGAGGTGTGTGCGCTGGGCCATGGCACTCCTTTGTCCGTTGACCCCAGGCTGCCATGCTGACATAGTCCGTTCCCAAAAGGAACTAACTCCGGGGGCGGGACGTGCTGCAAGGGTTCAAAGAGGTGCCGAGAGCGGTCTGGATGCTCTCACCGGGCGTGTTCGTCAACGCCGTGTCCAGCTTCACCTTCGTCTTCGTCTTCGTGTACCTGACCGGACCGCGCGGCCTCTCCGTCACCGAAGCCGGCCTGGTCACCGGGGTCGGCGGCATCGGCCTGATCGCGGGCAACTTCACCGGCGGCGGGTACGGAGACCGCTACGGCCACCGCCGTGTCCTGCTCATCGCCTCGTTCCTCGCCGGAGCCGGCCTCGTCCTCCTGTCGACGCTGCCCACCGGCGCGCTCTACGCCGTCCTGCCGCTGGCCCAGTACGCCCTCGGGGCGATCCGCTCCGCCAACGCGGCGCTCGTCGCGGTGATCGTCCCGGAGGGGGCGCGCCGCCAGGCCTTCGCCGTCGTCCGCTGCGTCTCCAACGGCGGCTTCACCCTCGGCCCGCCGCTGGGCGCACTGATCGCGACCGGCCTCTCCTACGACTGGCTCTTCGTCGCCGACGGCGTAGGCACCCTCTTCTTCGCGCTGTGGACCGCCCGGGTCGTCCCGGCACGCAGCGCGGACCGCACCCACGCCGCGGCCTCGGACGGGGGTCTGGGCCGCGGCGTATGGGGGGAGCTCCGGGCCAGGCCCGCGGTCCTCGTCCTGCTGGGCGCCATCCTGGTGGCCGACGTCATCTACCGCCAGCAGTACTCGGCCTTCCCCGTCTACCTCGCCGACCACGGCCTCGACACCGGCGCATACGGGCTGATCATCGCCCTCAACGGCGCCGTCATCCTCGTCCTGGAACTGCCGGCCGCCGTCGCCCTGCGCGCCCGCCCGCCGCTGCTCGTCGTCGGCGTCGGGCTCTTGCTCGTCGGCGCCGGGTACGGGGCGCTGCTGCTCGGGACCGGGATCGCGGCGGCCGTCGCCATGATGGTGCTGCTGAGCCTCGGCGAGATCCTCTACAAAACCCCCGCCACGGCCTACGTCGCAGACCAGGCGCCCCCGCACGCCATCGGGTTCTACCAGAGCCTGTACGCCGGGGTCTCGGCCAGCGGCGTCGTCCTCGGCCCGCCACTGGGCGGAGCGCTGTACTCCACCGCGCCCGGGCTGCTCTGGCCGCTGTGCGTGGTGCTGGCGGCGGGGGCGGGCGGGGTGGTGCTGTGGGCCCACGCCAGGCAGGGGCGACACGCGGTGCGCCCGGCACATGAGACCGGTTCGCGACCTCGGGCCGTCGCCGGTTAGGTTTCTGGCATGACTGCTACGCGTACCACCGGCGCCGTCGCCGCCGGACTTGCCACCCTCACCGCCGACGGCACCGTCCTCGACACCTGGTTCCCCGCTCCCGAGCTGGTCGCCGAGCCCGGCCCGGCCGGCACCGAGCGCCTCACCGCCGAGCAGGCCGTGGAGCTGCTGGGCACCGCCGCGGCCAAGGCGATCCGCCAGGACGCGGTCCGCGGCGTCGAGGTCGTGGCCGTCCGTACGGTGATCTCCTCCCTGGAGGACAAGCCGCTCGACGCGCACGACGCGTACCTGCGCCTGCACCTGCTCAGCCACCGCCTGGTCAAGCCGCACGGCCAGAACCTGGACGGTGTCTTCGGCCTGCTGGCGAACGTCGCCTGGACCTCGCTCGGCCCCGTCGCCGTCGACCAGGTCGAGACCGTCCGCCTCAACGCCCGCGCCGAGGGCCTGCACCTCCAGGTCACCTCGATCGACAAGTTCCCCCGCATGACCGACTACGTCGCCCCCAAGGGCGTGCGCATCGCCGACGCCGACCGCGTCCGCCTCGGCGCGCACCTCGCCGAGGGCACCACCGTCATGCACGAGGGCTTCGTCAACTTCAACGCCGGCACGCTCGGCACCTCCATGGTCGAGGGCCGCATCTCGGCGGGCGTCGTGGTCGGCGACGGCTCCGACATCGGCGGCGGCGCGTCCACCATGGGCACCCTCTCGGGCGGCGGCAAGCAGATCATCTCGATCGGCCAGCGCACCCTGATCGGCGCCGAGGCGGGCGTCGGCATCGCGCTCGGCGACGAGTGCGTCGTCGAGGCCGGCCTGTACGTGACCGCGGGCACCCGCGTCACCCTGCCGGACGGCCAGATCGTCAAGGCCCTGGAGCTCTCCGGCGCCAACAACATCCTCTTCCGCCGCAACTCGGTCACCGGCGCCGTCGAGGCCCGCCCGTACAAGGCGGCCTGGGGCGGCCTGAACGAGGTCCTGCACAGCCACAACTGACCCGCGCGGGCCGGTACGGCGAAGCCCCTCACCCCGGCGGGGTGAGGGGCTTCGCCGTGCGCGCGCCGCCGGGCGGCGTCAGTGCCGCGGGATCGTGCGGATCAGGCCCGCGAAGGCCTGCTCCTCCGCCTCCGTCAGTTCCACCGACTCCATCGGGTGCGCGGAGGCGACGCGCTGGGACGGAATGGCGGGCAGGCCGCCGTGGGCGCCCGGCTCGGGCTGGTGGAAGCGGCTGTCCCACAGCATGTGGCCGAGGCCGAGGACCCAGACGAGGGCGGCCACGAACAGGACGGCGAGGCCGATTTCCTGGGCGGGGGAGATGGAGGGGAACACGCGGTCCTCCAGTGAGTGCGAACCGTACGAGTCGGTACGAAACCGGGGCGGATGATCGGGCGTGCAGACACTCAACACCACAACCGGCCTATTTCGGGAGGGGTGTGGCGAGCGTCACGCCAGTGCCGAAAGTCCCCACCTCCCGGGCCGAGGGGCCCCTGCCTCCGCCGCCTCCTCCTCGGGGCCTCCCGGACCCGGACCCGGGCGGGGGCAGGGCGAAGGGCCCGGCCCGGGACGGCGGGCGGGCCCTTCGCGGTTCGGGAGGCTACGGGCGGAAGCGCAGCACCTGGGGGTCGTGGTCGCTGTTCTGGGCGGCGAACTCGGCGTTGATGTGCACGCTGTCGTACGCGAAGTTCTTCACCGCCGGGCTGGTCAGGATCTGGTCCAGCACCTGCGCGTTGCCCTGGTAGACGTAGGAGTAACGTTCCGCCTTCGGCAGCGACTTGATCGCCGAGAACAGCGCCCCGCCGTCCTCCAGTGCCTGCGCGGTCCCGGAGAACTCGAAGTCGTTGACGTCACCGACGGCCAGCACGGCCGCGTGCTTGTCGGCGGCCAGCAGCTGCTTCACGAAGCCGTTCACGGCCTGCGCCTGGAGCAGCCGCTTGGCCTCCGAGGAGCGCACCGGCGGCTGGTGGACCGAGGTCAGGCCCTCGTCGCCGCCCTTGGAGCCGAAGTGGTTGGCGATGACGAAGACCGTCTTGCCCTGGAACACGAACTCGCCGGCCAGCGGCTTGCGGCTGTCGGCCCACGCCGGGTTCGCGGGGTCGATCCGGCCGGGGGAGTGGGTCAGGGCGGCCTTGCCGTTCTCCGTCGTCACGCCGGTCGCCGTCACCGCGTCACCGGGCGCGCGCTCGGTGAAGGAGACCCGCGCCGGGTTGAAGAGGAACACCTGACGGATGTTGCCGCCGGGCTCGCCGCCGTCCTTCTTGTCCTCCGGGTTGATGGTCTTCCACTGGTACGCCGGGCCGCCCGCGGCCACGATCGCCGCCGTGAACTTCGTCAGCGTCTGCTCGGCCGACACGGTGCCGTCGTTCTTGGCGCCGTTGTCGTCCTGGATCTCCTCCAGCGCCAGGATGTCGGGCGAGGCGAGGTTCTCCACGACCGCCTTGGCGAGGTTGTCGAACTTCGTCTGCGGGTCCGTCGGGTCGAGGTTCTCGACGTTGTACGTGGCCACCGCGAGCTCGTTCGCCGCCTGCGGCTTCGTCTTCTCCGGCGCGAGGGTGCCCGCCTTGACGGTCCCCAGCGTGCGGGCGACGAGGGTGTAGCCGCCGAACTGGTTGAAGTCGAGGGGGCCCTCGGTGGTGCCGGTCAGCTTGTCGCCGACGTTGGCCACCGGGAACGGCTGCTGCGCGACCGGCGCGAGCTGCTGGATCTGGAGGCGGCCGGTGTTCTGGGACTCGTAGGAGCCGTAGAGCGTCCCGCCGCGCTTGGCGGTGTTCTCCCAGCCCTTCACCGTGACCCACAGCTCGCTGTACGGGTCGGTGGCGCCGACCACGCGCGAGGTGCCGATCTTGATGTTCATGCCCTCGAGGGACTCGTAGTAGTCCAGGGCGTAGCGCGAGGGCTCCAGGGTCAGGCCGTTGATGCTGCCCGCCGCGGCCGGGTCGCCCGCCGGGGCGTAGGCGGCCGGCACCGAGTACTCGTTGACGGCGACGGCCGCGGGCAGCGCGTTGCCCGAGGAGACCACCGTCACGGTGGGCTTGGCGATCTGCGTGATCGACTGGTTGCCGGAGCCGAGCCCGCCGGGGACGTACTCGCCGACCGTGCCCGAGACCTTGACCGCGTCGCCGACGGCGACGGTCGGGGCGGAGCTGGTGAAGACGAAGATGCCTTCGCTGGTGGCCGCGTCGTCGTCGGCGTCCGGGTCCTGGATCCAGAAGCCCTTCGAGCCGTAGGTGCGCACGCCCGTGACGATGCCCTCGACGTCGGCGACCGCCTTGCCGGTGAACGGAGACACCCGGGTCGTGCCCTGGATGTCGTGGATGCGTATCGGATCGGCGGACACGGCACCTTCGGCCGCGTCGGCGGAACCCGCCAGCAGGCCGGTGGCCAGGGCGGTGGCGACGAGGGCCGCGACGGCGGCGGAACGGGGATGCGAGGAGCGCATGGGCGGGGACTCCGGTGTGTGGAAGAGGGGGAGGCTTGTGGACTCCGATACATCTACGCGCGTCAATTTCCAGTGTGACCAGCGAAGTTGTCAAGGCCTCCAGGGAAGACGGGAGTTGACTGTGGGATGAACCAAAGGCGATGGCTCGCAGAGGCTGCCCGAAATGCGTCTACGCTTGGACGCCGTAACGGGCTTGACGGCCCGTCCGTACTCCGAGGAGAACCACCCCATGTCCGCAGAGCCGCACCCCACGCTGCCGCCGGTACGGCTGCACTCCGATGCGGAGCTGGCCCGCGACGCCCTCGTCGCCCCGCTGTTCGCCCGCGCCGTACGCCTCGCCCGCTGGGCCGGCCCCGACACCCGTGTCGACGTCGGCGGGGAACTGGTCCCCGAGCAGCTGGCCGAAGCCGTGGCGGTGCTCGGCCTCGACACCGGCGACCAGGACAGCCCCGTATACGCCGGCCAGGCCTGGCGGGTGGCCGTGGACACCGGCCTCGTCGACGTGACGGAACCGGAAGAGGACGCCGACGACGCCGGGGACGGCGACGAGCGCGAGTACGGCACCGCCACCCCCGGCGAGGACCTCGCGCTGCTGGCGGGCGGCGCGCCCGGCGACGTCCTCGACCTGTGGCTGGCGGCCCTGGACACCGTCCTCGCCGACGCGGCCGTCCCCGACCTGGACGACCTCGTCGACGCCATGGACGCGGGCGGCGAGATCGACTTCGACCGGCTCGACTGGAACCCCCAGCGCGAGGCGGACTTCCTCGACGGGGTGCTCGCCAACCTCTACCTGCTCACCGTCGCCGAGGGCGGGGCGGGCGAGGGCCCGGTGCCGCTGCCGGTGCTCGCCGCCTCGATGATCGTGCCGGACGACATGGGGGACCCGACCGACGCGGTCCTGGAACAGGTCTCCGACGCGATGATGCGCCTCGACGACCAGTTCCGGCAGCTGGAGCCGATCGGCCTGGTCGAGTTCCGGCCCGTCGACGAGGAGCTGATGGCGGAGAGCGACGACACCGCCGACGCGGGCGTCCCGGACGACGAGGACGTGTCCCGCTACGGGATGGTGCGGCTGACCCCGCTCGGCCTGTACGGCGTCCGCGCCCGGATGCTCGAAGCCGGCGTCGAGGCCCCGGCCCTCGGTGAACTCGCCGACAAGGGCGCCGACGCGCTGCTCGACGCGGTCTCCTTCTACCCCGAGGGCGCGGCGCAGGCCGAGATCGAGCAGTGGCTGGCCGGGCGCGAACTGCCCGTCGCCGTCGCCGAGCTGCTCGCCGCGGCCCGCGGGGACGACGAGGGCGCCCCGCTGCGGCGGCTGCGCTGCCAGCAGGCCCTGACCCCGGCCGGGCGGGAGGCCGAGCCGGCGGTCCGGGCCGTGCTGGACGACCCGGAGCTCGGCGGGCTCGCCCGGGTCTGGCTGGCGGAGCACGGGGTGGCCGACGTACCGGCTCCGGACGGGGCGATGGTGCTGTGGCTGACCGTCGACACCATCGCCGCGCAGCTCGCGGCGGACGGGGAGACCGAGGAACTGCCGCTGCTGATGCGGACGCTGACCGAGCACCACGGCGACTTCTTCGAGCGGGCCTGGCGGGTCGAGCACCCCGCGACGGCCTACGTCCTGGAGGCCATGGGGCGGCTGCACCCCGACAAGAAGGCCGCGAAGGAGGCGCGGAAGGCCGCGTTCAAGGCCCGCTCCCGGCGGCCCTGAGCGTGGGCTGACGCGGGCCCGGCCGGCGGGCTGACGCGGGCTCGACCGGCGGCCCCGCTCGGCGGGCCGGCGCGGGCCCGGCCGGCAGTCCCGGCCGGAGGCCCGGCGGGGACTCCGCCGGTGCTCCGGCCGGGGGGTCGC
>NZ_JBHWBP010000299.1:0-9500 GCF_042735575.1 Streptomyces sp. NPDC059564
GGATCCACTGGTACAACTACCACCGACCCCACACCGGGATCGCAGGCCAAACACCCGCCAGCCGCGTCACCAACCTGTCCGGACAACACACCTAGACCGGGTCGGCCGCCGTGGCTCTGATCAGTTCGACGATGCGGTCCCGGGCCGCGCGGCCCTCGGGGACCGGGAGCAGCGGGTACACGTGCGGCAGGCCCGGCTCCTCGTGCCACTCCACCTCGACCCCGGCCGCGCGCGCCCGGCGCAGCAGCTCCCGGCTGTCGGTGCTCAGCACGTCCCGGGTACCGGTGAACACCGTCAGCGGCGCCAGCCCCTCGAAGGAGCCGTGCAGCGGGCTCACCCGGGGGTCGTCGGCCGCGAGGTTGCCCGCGTACAGCCGGCCCGCCTCGACCAGGCCCGGCCGCGCCAGCACCGGATCGGCCGCCTCGATCGCCGCCTGGCCCGGGTGGCTCATGCTGACGTCCAGCCAGGGGGAGATCAGCACGATCCGGGACGGCTGGGCGCCGGTGCGCTCCCGCAGCCGCTGCGCCGCGGCCAGCGCGAGCCCGGCTCCCGCCGAGTCGCCGATCAGGACCGTGCCGCCCGCGCCACCGCTCTCGATCAGGCCGCTCAGCAGGTCGGCGGCGACCGGAACCGTACGGTCGGCGGTCCCGCGCGGCGCCAGCACGTACGCCGGTACGACGACCCGGGCGCCCGCCTGCGTCACCAGGGTCCGGATCAGCGACCAGTGCGGCCGGACCAGCTCGTTGATGAACGCGCCGCCGTGCACGTACAGCACCCGTGCCACGGGCTCCTCCCGCCGCGGCGAGGCGTCGTACACCGGCCAGGCCCCGACGAAGGTCCGCGACACGTCGGCCACCCGCCCCAGCGAGCGCGGCGGCAGGTGCGACGCGGGCCGGCGGGCCGACTCCGCCACCTTGGCCCGGACCGCTTCCGCCGTCGCGTACCGTCTTCGCCGCCCCGTCGCGACCAGCGCGGCCGAAAGCGCCCTGCTGCGCAGACTCGGCACGCCCCTCACCTCCCCTTTTCCGCGGACCGGGACCTTCCGTCGGATCTTGCCCCGGGCCCCGTCCCCCTCACTGGAGGAGCATAGGCGTGAAGCTGGGCTGTCGACCCGCTTAAGAAAGTCTCGATGGACTGATCACCACGCCGATCGGCAGATTGGTGCACGTCACCCACGCCACCCGCGCACCAGCGCGCACGGCGCCCCCTTCCGCATGCCTGGAGCCACCCCCATGAAGGCACTCGTCAAGCACAAGGCCGAGCCCGGGCTGTGGCTCATGGACGTCCCGGAGCCCGAGTACGGCCCCGGCGACGTGCTGATCAAGGTGCTGCGCACCGGCATCTGCGGGACCGACCTGCACATCCGTGCCTGGGACGGCTGGGCGCAGGGCGCGGTCAAGACCCCGCTCGTCCTCGGCCACGAGTTCGTCGGCGAGGTCGCCGCGCTCGGTGCGGACGTCCGTGACATCGAGATCGGCGCCCTGGTCAGCGGCGAGGGCCACCTGGTGTGCGGCAGGTGCCGCAACTGCCTGGCCGGCCGCCGCCACCTGTGCCGCAGCACCATCGGGCTCGGTGTCGGCCGCGACGGCGCCTTCGCCGAGTACGTCGTGCTGCCCGCGCAGAACGTGTGGGTGCACCGGACCGCCGTGGACCTGGACGTGGCGGCCATCTTCGACCCCTTCGGCAACGCCGTGCACACCGCGCTGTCGTTCCCGCTGGTCGGCGAGGACGTCCTGATCACCGGCGCCGGCCCGATCGGCATCATGGCGGCGGCCGTCGCCCGGCACGCCGGGGCGCGCAACGTGGTGATCACCGACGTCAGCCCCGAGCGGCTGGAGATCGCCCGCAAGGCGGGCGCCACCCTCGCGGTGAACGTCGCCGAGTCCTCCATCGCCGACGCCCAGGCGCAGCTCGGGCTGCGCGAGGGCTTCGACATCGGCCTGGAGATGTCCGGCCGCGGCGAGGCGATGCGCGACATGATCGACAACATGACGCACGGCGGCCGGATCGCCATGCTGGGCCTGCCGGCCCAGGAGTTCCCCGTGGACTGGGCGAAGGTCGTCACCTCGATGATCACCATCAAGGGGATCTACGGCCGCGAGATGTTCGAGACCTGGTACGCGATGACCGTGCTCCTGGAGGGCGGGCTCGACCTGTCCCCGGTGATCACCGGCCGTTACTCGCACCGCGACTTCGAGGCCGCCTTCGACGAGGCGTCCACGGCCCGCAGCGGCAAGATCATCCTGGACTGGACGGCGTAGGCCTCCGGCGGTCGCGCGGGCAAGGGCTCCCGGGCCGAGGCGGCCCGCCCGGCCCCCGGCCCCCGGCCCCGGCCGCCCGGATCGATCGGGCGGGGCCGACCCCGTGGCGGTCGGCGCGGGGACCGGTACGCCGACCGTTGTAGACCGCACAAGACCATCTCCCTACGGCCGGGCCCCGCATACCCTCCCCCCTCCGCGGGGTCCGGCCCCCCTCCTCCCGTCCCGCCGGACGGCACACCGCACAAGGAGAAACCGAAGCCCATGTTCGAGTCCGTCCGCGAAGACCTCCGCACCACCCTCGACGAGATCCGCGCCGCCGGCCTGCACAAGCCCGAGCGCGTCATCGGCAGCCCGCAGAACGCCGCCGTCGCGGTCACCGCGGGCGGCGCCCCGGGAGAGGTCCTCAACTTCTGCGCCAACAACTACCTCGGCCTCGCCGACCACCCCGAGGTCGTCGCCGCCGCGAAGGACGCGCTGGACCGCTGGGGCTACGGCATGGCCTCCGTCCGCTTCATCTGCGGCACCCAGGAGGTGCACAAGGAGCTGGAGGCGCGGCTGTCGGCCTTCCTCGGCCAGGAGGACACGATCCTCTACTCCTCCTGCTTCGACGCCAACGGCGGCGTCTTCGAGACCCTGCTCGGCGCCGAGGACGCGGTGATCTCCGACGCCCTCAACCACGCCTCGATCATCGACGGCATCCGCCTCTCCAAGGCCCGCCGCTTCCGCTACGCCAACCGCGACATGGCGGAGCTGGAGACCCGGCTCAAGGAGGCCACCGAGGGCGGTGCCCGCCGCAAGCTGATCGTCACCGACGGCGTGTTCTCCATGGACGGCTACGTCGCCCCGCTCGCCGAGATCTGCGACCTGGCCGACCGCTACGACGCCATGGTCATGGTCGACGACTCGCACGCCGTCGGCTTCGTCGGCCCCGGCGGCCGGGGCACCCCCGAACTGCACGGGGTCATGGACCGCGTCGACATCATCACCGGCACCCTCGGCAAGGCCCTGGGCGGCGCCTCCGGCGGCTACGTCGCGGCCCGCGCCGAGATCGTCGAGCTGCTGCGCCAGCGCTCGCGCCCGTACCTCTTCTCCAACTCCCTCGCCCCGGTGATCGCCGCCGCCTCCCTGAAGGTCCTCGACCTGCTGGAGTCCGCCGGTGACCTGCGCGAGCGGCTCGCGGCCAACACCGCCCTGTTCCGCTCCGAGATGACCGAGGCGGGCTTCGAGATCCTGCCCGGCGACCACGCCATCGCCCCCGTCATGATCGGCGACGCCGCCGAGGCCGCGAAGATGGCCGAGCTGCTGCTGGAGCGCGGCGTGTACGTGATCGGCTTCTCGTACCCGGTCGTGCCCATGGGCGCGGCGCGGATCCGCGTCCAGCTCTCGGCGGCCCACTCCACGGCCGACGTGGAGCGCGCGGTGGCCGCCTTCACCGACGCCCGCGCGGCGCTGGGCACGTCCGCCGGCTGAGACAATGGAGGGGTGATCGACCCCCGCCGGCTGCGCATCCTGCGGGCCGTGGCGGACCACCGTACGGTGACCGCCGCGGCCGCAGCCCTGTACCTCACCCCGTCCGCCGTGTCCCAGCAGCTCGCCGCGCTGGAGCAGGAGACCGGCCACGCCCTGCTGACCCGCAGCGGCCGGGGCGTACGGCTCACCGCCGCCGGGGAGATCCTGCTGGGCCACACCCACGAGGTGCTGGCCCAGCTGGAGCGCGCCGAAGCCGAACTCGCCGCCTACGCGGGCGGATCGGCGGGCGAGGTCACCGTGGCCGCCTTCGCGACCGGAATCGCCGAGGTGCTGGCCCCGGCCATCTCCCGCCTGGCGCTGGACCACCCGGGCATCCGGCTCCGGGTCCGCGACGCGGAGGGCGACCAGAGCCTGCCGATGCTGCTCGACGGGGAGGCCGACGTGGCCCTGGCCGTCGAGTACCGGGGCGGGCCGGGCGCCGACGACGCCCGCCTGTCGGTGCTCCCGCTCTACGCGGAACCCTTCGACGCGGTGCTGCCCTCGGGGCACCCGCTCGCCGACCTGCCCTCCGTGGCGCTGGCGGACCTCTCCGACGCGGACTGGGTGGGCCAGTACCCGGGCAACCCCTGCCACGACGTGACCCTGCTGGCCTGCGAACTGGCCGGCTTCCAGCCCCGCTTCGCGCACTCCTCCGACGACTTCCGGGCCGTCACCGCCCTGGTGGGCGCGGGCGCCGGGGTGGCCCTCGTACCGCGCTCGGCGCTGCGCGGCATGGACCTCAAGGAGGTCCGGGTCCGCCCGGTCACCGGGCCCGCCGCCACCCGCCGGGTCTTCGCGGCCACTCGCCGGGGCGCCGAGGCCCACCCCCTGATCGCCCCGGTCCTCGCGGCCCTGTCCCGCGAGGCGGAACGGGTCCCGGCGCACTGAGCCGGACCGGCCGGTGTCCCGTCCGCGCCGGCTCCTCCCGCGTGTCCCGCTCCCGGCCCGCCCCCTCACACCCGGAGCACCTCCACCCCCGCCGTCGCGAAGCCCTGCGCGACGTCCGGGGGCAGGCCCGTGTCCGTGACGAGGACGTCCACCTCGGAGGTGGCGCAGATCCGGGCGAAGGCGCGGACGCCGAGCTTGGTGGAGTCGGCGGCGATGACCACCCGGCGGGCGCGTTCGCACAGGAGGCGGTTCATCGCCGCCTCGTCCTCGTGGCGGGTGGCCGCGCCGTCGGCCGGGTCGAAGGCGTCCACGCCGAGGACGGCGGTGTCCATCGTGAGCTGGCCGAGGACCTGCTGGGCCAGCGGGCCGGTCAGTTCGTAGGACTGGGGCCGGGCCACCCCGCCCGTCAGGACGATCTTGAACTGCGGCCGGATCACCAGCTCGCCGGCGATGTTCAGGGCGTTGGTCACCACCGTCAGCGCGGGCGAGCCGACGGCCAGGTCCGCGCGGGCCGCCAGGGCGCGCGCCACCTCCGTGGTCGTGGTGCCGCCGGTCAGGCCGACGACCTCGCCCGGGGCGATCAGGGCCGCCACCGCCTCGCTGATCCGGAGCTTCTCGGCGGCGCGCCGGGAGGTGCGGTAGCGCAGGGGGAGTTCGTACGAGACCCCGTGCGGGACCGCCCCGCCGCGGGTGCGGACCAGCAACTGCTGTTCGGCGAGCTGGTCGAGGTCGCGGCGGATCGTCGCCGCGGACACGCCGAGGACCTCGGCGGCGGGCTCCACCTCCAGCCCGCCCCGCTCCACGAGCAGGTCCAGCAGCCGCTGCCAGCGTTCCTTGCGGGTCATGGCGCCCCTCCCGTGAGCTTCCCGGGACTGTTCTCCGGCCCCGCCGTCGAGATTAACCCAGGGGATCACCCCGTAAATGCTTGAAGTTGCGTGAAACGGCCCGATACCTTGCAGGAACACGCACCCAACGCGCAGGGAGCCCGCATGAGTCACGTCGCGCACGAGTTGGCCACGCAGCCCGAGAGCTGGGAACGGGCCGCCGAACTCGCCCCGGTCCACCGGGCGGTGCTGCCGAAGCCGGGGGAGCGTACCGCGATCGTCGGGTGCGGCACCTCGTACTTCATGGCACAGGCCGCCGCCGCCCTGCGCGAGGAGGCCGGGCAGGGCGAGACCGACGCCTTCCCCGCCTCGGAGTTCCCCCACCACCGCCGCTACGACCGGGTCGTGGCCCTCACCCGTTCCGGGACCACCACCGAGGTGCTCGACCTGCTGGCCGCCCTGCGGGAGGCCGGGGTCGCGACCACCGCCGTCGTCGGAGACCCCGACACCCCGGTGATGACCCTCGCGAACGAGCTCGTGGTACTGGACTTCGCCGACGAGCGATCCGTCGTCCAGACCCGGTTCGCCACCACCGCCCTCACCCTGCTGCGCGCCCACGTCGGCGCGCACACCCCGGCCGTGGTCGCCGACGCCCGGACCGCGCTCGCCGAACCGCTGCCCGCCGCGCTGGAGGCCCGGGGCCAGTTCACCTTCCTCGGCCGGGGCTGGAGCGTCGGGCTCGCCAACGAGGCCGCCCTCAAGATGCGCGAGGCCTCCCTGTCCTGGGCCGAGGCCTACCCGGCCATGGAGTACCGGCACGGACCCGTCAGCGTCACCGGACCCGGCTCGGTGACCTGGTCGCTGGGCGCGACCCCCGAGGGGATCGCCGAGCAGGTCCTCGCGACCGGCGCCGAATGGGTCGACGGCACGCTCGACCCGCTCGCCGAACTGGTCCGCGTCCACCGGCTGGCCGTCGCGGTCGCCGCCCACCGGCAGCTGGACCCGGACGCGCCGCGCAACCTCACCCGCTCGGTGATCCTCACCACCGGCGAGGGGGCGGTCCGATGAGCCTCGCCTCCGCCGGGGACCTCGTCGCCGGAGCGGCCGGTGCCGGCCGCGCCGTCGCCGCCTTCAACATCATCACCCTGGAGCACGCCGAAGCCGTGATCGAGGGCGCCGAGCGGGCCGGGCTGCCCGTCATCCTCCAACTCAGCGAGAACGCCGTGAAGTTCCGCGGCGGAGCCCTGCTGCCCATCTCCCGGGCCGCCGCCGCCTGCGCCGAGGCCGCCCGGGTGCCCGTCGGGCTGCACCTCGACCACGTCAAGAGCCCCGACCTGCTGCGGCAGGCCGTGGACGCCGGGTTCGGGTCCGTGATGTACGACGCCGCGCACCTGCCCTACGCCGAGAACCTGGAGGCCACCCGCTCCGCTGCCGACTGGGCCCACGTCAACGGCCTGTGGATCGAGGCCGAGTTGGGCGAGGTCGGCGGGAAGGACGGCGCCGCCCCCCTGGACCCGCACGCGCCGGGCGCCCGTACCGACCCGGACGAGGCGCGCCGGTTCGTCGCCGACTCCGGGGTCGACGCCCTCGCCGTCGCCATCGGCAGCAGCCACGCGATGACCAGCCGCACCGCCGCCCTCGACCACGCCCTCCTGGCGCGGCTCACCAAGACGGTGGACGTCCCGCTCGTCCTGCACGGCTCCTCCGGCCTCCCCGACGAGGAGCTCGCGGCCGCCGTGGCCGGCGGCATCCGCAAGGTCAACATCGGCACCGCCCTCAACGTCGCCATGACCGAGGCCATCCGCACCCACCTCACGCGGGCCGACCCCCGCCCCTACCTGACCGCGGCCCGTACGGCGATGGCGGTGACCGCCGAGGCTATGATCAGGGCCCTGAACTGACCGGCGGGGCCGGGGCGTTACGGGTCCGGGGCGCGACGGGGCCGGTCTGGACCGGGAGGTGTCCGATGGACGACGGACGGCACGGGCCCACGGGCCGGCGGAAGTTCCTCACCCTGGCCGGCGGGGTCCTGCTCGTCGGGGCCGGCGGGGTCGCGGGCGTGTCGGCCGTCCGGTCCGACGAGCCCCCCGAGCCCGACCCGCAGCGGGTGCGCACCGAACTGGAGCCCCTGGAGCGGCGCTTCGGGGCCGCCCTCGGACCACTCTCCGACGCCCACTGGATCGGCTACGACGTGGACGCGGCCCAGCAGGACTCACGGCTCGGCCCGCCCGCCCCGGACTCCCGGGTCCGCCTCGTCGGCCTCGCCCGGCTCCGGCCGGGCGGCGCGGCCGCCGTCCTCGCCACCCCCGGCCGCACCTTCGCGCCGGCCCCGCTCGCGGGGCTGCCCGCCCGGCTGGAGCCGTACGTACCCGCCGGGGCGGTGTGGCGGGGGAGCGCGGAGTTCGACCGCACCGTGACCACCGGGGATCCCTCGGGGGGTTCCACGGGCGGATTCCGCTTCGACGAGGCCCACGACCTCGTCTGCTTCGACCTCCTCTACCTCTCCATGTAGGCCCCGCACGGCCGGGGCCGGGGCCGGAGCCGTGCCTCTGGAGCGTGGCCCGGCTCGGCGTACGCGCGGTGGTGGATCAGCCACATTCGAACCCGCGCGCGGGCTACTCGCGAGTACCGCACATGCGAGGTGAATTCCAGGATTCTCGCCTTACCTGCAGGCTTATATGACTGCTACATTCCGCACGTGCCATCTGCGGCCCAGCCGGGCGGCGCAGGCCACGATCTGGCCTGCCCGCTCCGCCGCGGACCCACCGCACCCGTCCGCACCGCCCCGATGCCGTGTCGACCCGCCGACCAGCGACAACCCCCTCGCCGAACCGGAACCACCCCGGTGTGCCGGTGCGCCCGCGCGTGGCCGCGTACCACTCCCGCACCACCCCCCTTCCGAAACCGGAGACATCGATGAGGACATTCCTGCTGAGCCGGCCCGTCGCGGGCAAGGCGCTCATCGCGGGCGCCCTGCTGGCCCTCGCCCTGCCCAGTACGGCCTACGCCAACAGCGTCGGCGTGACCGTGAAGACCCCCGGCGCCACCTCCGGGCCCGCCGGCACCTTCGCCGAGATCTCCACCCACGCCACCTGCAGCAGCGGCCTGATATCCGGCGGCGGCATCAACCAGGCCATCGGCACCGGCAGTTCGTCGAACGGCAACAAGATCAACGGAACGTCGCCCAGCCCGGACGGCACCACCGAGTACACCGGCTCCACCGGGGTCGTCGGCACCGACGTGGCGTACTGGCTCGGCATCGGAGGCAGCGGGGGAGCGGTCAACGCCTCCTTCTCCAGCACCCCGTACGCGATGTGCTTCAGCAGCAGCCTGATCAACCACACCCAGGTGGTGATGAACAAGGTCGCCGGTCCCACCACCAGTTCGACGGTGGGCCTCGTCACCGCGACCTGTCCGGCCAACACCCGGCTGCTCGGCGGCGGGGCGCGCATCACCCCGGCCGTCGTCGGCAGCCTCAAGCCGATCGCCAGCTTCCCCACCTTCAACGACTCCGCCCACGGATTCGGCCAGAAGGCCGCGGCCGACGGTGAGACCAACCCCGACTCCTGGAGCGCCGTGGGCTGGAACGGCGGCGGCGGCGACAGCGGCAACACCACGTACGCGTACGCCATCTGCAGTGGCAACAACATCAACATCAGCGGTACGACCGTGAAGGTCCGCTTCTCCGAGGTCAGCGGCCCCACCTCCGGCACCAGTGGCGCGACCGTGACCGTCGGCTGCGGCCAGAACGACGGGAAGCTGGTCAGCGGCGGCGCCGCGATCAGCGGCGGCAGCGTCACGACCACGAACTTCACCGGGCCGGGCTCCCAGGGCGACCACCTCAACGGCAGCTACCCCAGCGACTCCGGGGGCAACCCGGTGGCGGACGGGACCACCACGGCCTCGTACTGGTCGGCCTTCACCCACACCGGAGCCCCCAGCTCCCCGAACACCTACTCCGACGTCTGGGCGCTGTGCGCCAACGACGGCGTCTGAGTCACCCGTAGCACCCTTGCCG
>NZ_JBHWBP010000300.1:0-9422 GCF_042735575.1 Streptomyces sp. NPDC059564
GCGGCATCGACACGGTCCCTCGATGCCGCGCCCGCCTTCTTTCCACGCCATCCGCCATCGGCGGTACCGAACGACCCGGACCCCGGCCTCCGAACTCCGCCGGGTGCGATGGGGCTATGACCAGGGGACGTCCGGGGCGCGGTAGTAGGTGATGTTCTGGGCGTCCAGGCGGGGGGACTGGGCTGCCAGGCGTTCGCGGTACGTCGGCCAGTCGAGGGCGGATGACGGGGACCAGCCCAGTTCCGCGAGGCCGAGGACGCGGGGGAAGGCCAGCAGTTCCCAGTCGGAGCGGGTCGCGACGGTTTCCGTCCACAGCGGGGCTTCGACCCCGAGGACGGCGGATTCCGGGAGGCCGGCGAGGTAGGAGCCCGGGTTCCAGGCGTAGGAGCGCTGGACCGGGACGTAGCCGGCCCAGGCCAGGCCCGGCTTCGTCGCCTTGTCGTACTTCATGTCCAGGTAGGCGTGGTCGGCCGGGGAGAGGATCACCGGGTGGCCGGACTTCCCCGCCGCCACGACCGCGGCCTTCTCGGCGGCGGCCGTCTTGTCGTGGCCCCAGTACTGGAGGACCGCGCCCGGCGCCGGGCGGGCCGACGCGAGCTGGTGCCAGGCCACCACCGTCTTGCCGTGGCGGGCCACCACCCGCTGGGCGCGGTCCATGAAGGCCGCGTAGTCCGCCGCCGGGGTCGCGTGCGCCTCGTCGCCCCCGATGTGGAGGTACCGGCCCGGGGTCAGCTCCGCGAGTTCGCCCAGCACCTGGTCGATGAACTCGTACGTCCGCTCCTTGCCGACGCAGAGCGAGCTGAAGCCGACCTTGATGCCGGTGTAGCGCTCGGGCGCCTTGCCGTCGCAGGTGAGCTCCCCGTACGCGGCCTGCGCGGCGTTGACGTGGCCGGGCATGTCGATCTCCGGGACCACGTCCACGTACCGCTCGGCGGCGTACGCCACCAGGTCGCGGTACTCCTCCTTGGTCCAGTGGCCGCCGGGCCCGCCGCCCACCTCGCTGCCGCCGCCGTACGTGGCGAGCCGCGGCCAGGAGTCGACCGCGAGCCGCCAGCCCTGGTCGTCGGTCAGGTGCACGTGCAGCGCGTTGATCTTGTACTGGGCGAGCTGGTCGACGTACCGCTTGACCTGCTCCACGGGGAAGAAGTGCCGCGCGACGTCGATCATCGCCCCCCGGTACGCGAAGCGCGGCACGTCCGTGACCGTCCCGCCCGGCACACTGCCCGTCCCGCTCACCGGCAGCAGCTGGCGCAGCGTCTGACCCGCGTGGAAGAGCCCGGCCGGGGTGCGCGCCGTCAGCGTGACGCCGGAGGGGGTGGCGCGCAGCCGGTAGCCCTCCGCGCCCAGTTCCGCGTCCCCGCGGTCGAGCAGCAGCCGGATCCCGTCCCCCTCCTGCCCGTCGACCACCGGCAGCGGCAGCCCGCTGGGGCCGCGCAGCTGCTCCGCGAGGAGCTCGCCGACCTGCCGGACCTCCTCCGGCGCCGCCACTCCCGTACGGATCACCGTGCCGGCCCCGAAGGAGTACGGGGCACCTTCGGCGCGTGCGGAGGCGGGCGCGGGCAGGAGCCGTTCGTAGGGAGCGAGGGCGGCGGGGCGGCGGCCCGGGGGTTTGGCGTCGTCGCCGTGGGCCGCGGTGCAGGAGACCGCGGCCCCCAGGGCGAGGAGGGTGCCGAGCGTGCGTCGCAGGACTCTCATGCGCCCAGGTATAGGCCAACCGGCGGCCAACCGGCCTTGGAATGCCGATGGGAGAATCCCCACATGGCGGAAATCATCCAGAAGGACGGTACGTGGACCTTCGACGGGGACGCGGTGCGCATCGTGCCGGGCCGCGACAAGGGGGTGGGGCTGCTGCGGCAACACCTGGGCGAGGTGGCCGTGCCGCTGCGCGCGATCGCCGGGATCAGCCACGAACCGGGCCGCAAGGCCGGCCGGCTGCGCCTGCGGCTGCGTGACGGCGCGGACCCGCTGCTGCAGGTCACGGGCGGGCGGCTGCCGGAGGCCTCGGACCCGTACCGGCTGAGCGTGGAGCCGGACCGGACCGGGGTCGCGGAGTACTTCGTCGACGAGGTGCGCCACGCGCTGCTGCTGGACCAGGTCGATCCCGGCCCCTCGGACGCGTACCTGCTGCCGGGGCCGTCCGTGCCGATCTCGGTCGGGGCGGGCGACGGGACGGTGGCCTTCGACGGCGACCGGCTGCTCCTGGACTGGAACTGGACGACGGAGGAGGCGAAGCGTTCCGGCGGGCCGCGGGAGTTCCGCGTCGGCGACGTGCGGGCGGTGGAGTGGTCCCCGTCGAGGGGGCTGGAGAACGGCTGGCTCCGGTTCACCCTGGCGGGCGCCACGGCGGCCGCCGCGCCCAAGTACGACCCCCACACGGTGGAGCTGTTCGGCTTCAAGAAGGACCCCCTGATGGCGCTGGTCGCGGCGGCCGTGGCGGTACGGATGCCGCATCCGGCGGCCGCGTCCGCCCCCGAGCCGGCCCCGGCGCCCGCCGCGCTGCCGCTGGCGGAGTCGGGCCCGGCGCTGGCGGGTGAGCCGGTGGACCACGACACGCTGCTGCGGCGCCTGCGCGAGCTGGGCGAACTGCACCAGACGGGCATCCTGACCGCCGAGGAGTTCAGTGCGGCGAAGGCCGCCGTTTTGGGCCGCTTCTGACCGACCCGGACCGGAATAACACCTTCCTCTGGTCCAGACCAGCGAGATCCTGCCCGATTTCGGGCAGGATCTTTGCGTTCCGGCCCGCTGACGGTCAATATCTACAGGTGCTCGACCGCCGCCCGTCCCATGACGATCTCGTCGACCACCTGGTGCGCAGCACCGCGCTCCAGCGCGGGGAAGCGGCCCGGGTGGTACTCGACGTACTCGCGTACTTCGACGAGACGACCGAGGAGTTCGTCCGCCGTCGCCACCGCGAGCTGCAGTCCGGCGGTGCGGTGAACGCCGAGATCTTCGAGCGGATCGCGGCAGAACTGCCGCACCGCGCCGTGGCGCCTCCGGAGCTCTCGCTCCGGCAGCTGCGCCGCATCGTCTACGGCTGAGACGGCCGGACCGGCCAGAGCACGACACCGAACTTCAGGAGGGGCAAAACCGTATGTGCGGAATCGTGGGTTACATCGGCAAGCGCGACGTGGCACCGCTGCTGCTGGAAGGTCTCCAGCGGCTGGAATACCGCGGCTACGACTCGGCGGGCATCGTCGTCAACAGCCCGAAGTCGAGCGCCCTCAAGGTCGTCAAGGCCAAGGGCCGCGTCCGCGAGCTGGAGTCCCGCGTCCCCAAGCGCTTCGCCGGCACCACCGGCATCGCGCACACCCGCTGGGCCACCCACGGCGCCCCGAGCGACATCAACTCCCACCCGCACCTGGACGCCGAGAGCAAGGTCGCCGTCGTCCACAACGGCATCGTCGACAACGCCGACGAGCTGCGCGCCAAGCTGATCGCGGACGGGATCGTCTTCGTCTCGGAGACCGACACCGAGGTGCTCGTCCACCTGATCGCCCGCTCCCAGGCCGACTCCCTGGAGGAGAAGGTCCGCGAGGCGCTCAAGGTCGTCGAGGGCACCTACGGCATCGCCGTCATGCACGCCGACTTCGCCGACCGCATCGTCGTCGCCCGCAACGGCTCCCCGGTGGTCCTCGGCATCGGCGAGAAGGAGATGTTCGTCGCCTCGGACGTCGCCGCGCTCGTCGCCCACACCCGCCAGGTCGTCACCCTCGGCGACGGTGAGATGGCCACCCTGAAGGCCGACGACTTCCGCACCTACACCACCAGCGGTACGAAGACCACCGCCACGCCCGAGACCGTGGAGTGGGAGGCCGCCTCCTACGACATGGGCGGCCACGACACGTACATGCACAAGGAGATCTCCGAGCAGCCCGACGCGGTCGACCGCGTACTGCGCGGCCGGATCGACGACCGCTTCAACACCGTGCACCTGGGCGGCCTGAACCTGGACCCGCGCGAGGCGCGCGGCATCCGCCGGGTCAAGATCCTGGGCTGCGGCACCTCCTACCACGCCGGTCTCATCGGCGCGGGCCTGATCGAGGGCATGGCGCGGATCCCCGCCGACGCCGAGCCGGCCTCCGAGTTCCGCTACCGCAACCCGGTCGTGGACCCCGACACCCTCTACATCGCCGTCTCCCAGTCCGGTGAGACGTATGACGTGCTCGCGGCCGTCCAGGAGCTCAAGCGCAAGGGCGCCCGCGTCCTCGGCGTGGTCAACGTGGTCGGCTCCGCCATCGCCCGCGAGGCCGACGGCGGCGTGTACGTGCACGCCGGCCCCGAGGTCTGCGTCGTCTCCACCAAGTGCTTCACCAACACGGTCGTGGCCTTCGCGCTGCTCGCCGTGCACCTCGGCCGGATCCGGGACCTGTCGGTCACCGACGGCAAGCGGATCATCGAGGGCCTGCGCAAGCTGCCCGCCCAGATCGAGGAGATCCTCAAGGGCGAGGAGGACATCAAGAAGCTGGCGGCCGAGTACGCCGAGGCCAAGTCGATGATGTTCATCGGCCGGGTGCGCGGCTACCCGGTGGCGCTGGAGGCCTCCCTGAAGCTCAAGGAGATCTCCTACATCCACGCCGAGGCCTACCCGGCCTCCGAGCTCAAGCACGGCCCGCTCGCGCTCATCGAGCCGGCGATGCCGACGGTCGCGATCGTCCCCGACGACGACCTGCTGGAGAAGAACCGTGCGGCGCTGGAGGAGATCAAGGCCCGCAGCGGCCGGATCCTCGCGGTCGCCCACCGGGAGCAGGAGAAGGCCGACCACACCATCCTCGTGCCCAAGAACGAGGACGAGCTGGACCCGATCCTGATGGGCATCCCGCTCCAGCTGCTGGCGTACCACACCGCCCTGGCGCTGGGCCGGGACATCGACAAGCCGCGCAACCTGGCGAAGTCGGTCACGGTCGAGTAGGCGCACCACGACGGACCACGACGGACCACCGTCACGGAACAGCACGACGGCCCCGGGGAGCTCCCCGGGGCCGTCGTGTTTTCCGTTGGTTCCCGCTTCCCGCCCTCAGCTCGCGGCGACCGCGCCGCTGCCGGAGGCCTTGCCCAGCGCGGTCGGCCAGTGCGCCAGCGCGGCGGTGGCCCCGTACCAGGCCAGCAGCCCGGAGAGCGCCGCGACCCAGCCGGCGGCCTTGGCGAGCCCGCCGCTGTCGGCGAAGACGCCTATCGCGAGGAGCACCAGGGAGAGGGTGAGGAGGGCGTACACGCCCTGACCGAACAGTCCGCTCGCCGCACTCACCGTGAGGGTCAGCGCGAGCAGGGCGAACAGGACGAGGAACAGTCCGGCCGCGTGTGCCGAAACCTTTCCGTCCGCGCCGTTGGCCCAGGTGAACCAGAAGGCGCCGAGGCCCGCGAACGCCGTGCCGTTGAAGCCGTTGCCGCCACGGAATTCGAGGAGTCCGAGGACGAACAGGGCGAGACCGCCGACGAATGTCGCGAGCGACACGGAGTCGGCCACGGTCACGCCGCTGACGATGCCCGTGTGGCCGATACCGAACGCGAGAAGGGTGAGCCCCAGGGCGATGTTCCCCAGGGTCGAAGTCGAGGCCGTGCTTCCCGCAGAGACACCATTGTCCACGGCGGGCTCCCTTCGATCTGCAGTTGTTTGCTGCGTCCCAGCAGCATTTATCTACCCTTTACAAGGGGGTTCACAACCGCACAATCGACGTACAGTGGGTTACGGAATGACAACAACGGGTCGCTGCGCCCGCTTCGCGAGCCGGCCCGCCACCGAACCGAAGATCCGGCCCACGATCCCGTGCGTGGAGCCGACCACGATGGCGTCCGCCGAGTACTCCCGGCCGACCTCCTCCAGCTCGTGACAGATGTCCCCGCCCCGCTCGACCAGGATCCACGGCACCTCGGCCAGATAGTCGGCGCAGGCCAGCTCCAGGCCCAGCACCTCGGTCCGGTGGTCCGGCACGTCCACGAAGACGGGCGGTTCACAGCCCGCCCACACGGTGGTGGGGAGCCGGTTGGCCACATGCACGATGATCAGACCGGAACCCGAGCGCCGGGCCATTCCGATCGCGTACGCGAGGGCTCTCTCACTGGACGTGGAGCCGTCGAAGCCCACCACCACGCCGTGCCGGAAGGCCGGGTCGCAGGGGAGACGTGTCTGTTCCACCGCGCGCAGGTCGCTCGATACGGAATCGGCGAGGGGTTTGCGCTTGCGGTCCGCGGGTTCGGAGTATTCGTGACCGGCCATGGTTGTCTCGGCGAAGGGTCCTCGGGGGAGGCGACAGGGGCGGTTTCGGCGACTCTGGCTTGACGACGCAGTGTGACGGAGCTCTGTCCGGGAAGCATCTTCCCAAGCCCTTACCCACCAGGGTACGGCGACACTCCTGTCCTGCACAGGGCATGCCGCCCTTGGAGAGCGTCCCAGGGAGCATGCCGGAGCCACGGCGCCTTGGCAATGGCCGCTGTCCCCTACAGCCAGTGACGAGAGACCCGCGTGCCACCCGTGCGCGCAGTGACCGAGCCGCGCACCGGGGCGTTGGACAGGCGTCCGACCGTCCAGGAAGAGCCCGCAGGGAGTACGCCGTGCCCGGCCATCCGGTTCACCCCGTCCAGCCCGTCCAGCCCGCTCCGCCGACACAGCCCCTCCCGTCTGCCCACTCCGGCGCGTCGCACGCGCGCTCCGCACTTCACCCGTCCGTGCCATCCGCCGGACGGCCCCACGAGGACCCGGCGGGTGACGTGGTGCGCTGGGCCGCCTTCAGCTGCCTGCTCGTCCCCGTGATCCTGGTCGTCTACGGAACCTCGTACGGCGGGGCCGCCGTGGCGACCCTGGGGCTGGCCGCGGTCACCGCCGCCTGCCGGGTGCTGCTGAGGTACTCCGAGAAGACGGAACGGGCCGCCGCGCGGGTGCTTTCGGAGGATCCGCTTCCGTCCGGCCACCGCGGCCGGCACTCCCGCAGCGGGGCCGGTTCGCACCGCGGTTGCCACGGTTCCGGTGGCCTGCCCCCTCACGACTGACCGGTTCGCACGTACACACCCGGTTGTTTTCAGCCAACTTCCGGACCCAGTGCCCCCCTTGCCGGAATGTCCCCCCAACCCCCCTACCACCAGCGACGACAAGGGCCGGGGGGCCTCACGACCCTACGGGTACTGGCCATGGCCGGACAGGAAGCTTCCCACCCGGGTAGCGGAGTGGAACGCTTCCTGATCGAATGCTTTTCGCCAAGTTGCCAAGTCGATATAGCGCTGCGTGCTGAACTTGTCACGCCGACACCACGGGACGCAGTAGATTCGATCATGTATTTACGGCGGGGGATCCACGTGCAAGGCCGAGGGGAAACGTGCAGGTGCGACCAGACCAAGGAGTCGCGACACCCAAGGGGGGCTTAGCGCCATGAGCCAGGATTCCACCGCCGCTGTCGTCGCGGACGCGGGCCGGAAGCTCGCGGGGCGTCGCCGCAGGGAGATCGTCGCGGTGCTGCTGTTCAGCGGCGGACCGATCTTCGAGAGTTCCATTCCGCTTTCCGTGTTCGGCATCGACCGACAGGACGCGGGAGTTCCACGCTACCGACTGCTCGTGTGCGCCGGGGAGGACGGTCCGCTGCGGACCACCGGCGGACTCGAACTGACCGCGCCGTACGGGTTGGAGGCGATCGCCCGGGCAGGCACGGTCGTCGTTCCGGCCTGGCGCTCCATCACTTCACCGCCGCCGCCGGAGGCTCTGGACGCACTGCGTCTGGCGCACGAGGAGGGGGCCCGGATCGTCGGCCTGTGCACGGGAGCCTTCGTGCTCGCCGCCGCCGGGCTGCTGGACGGCCGGCCCGCGACGACGCACTGGATGTACGCGCCGACGCTGGCCAAGCGGTACCCGTCCGTCCACGTCGACCCGCGCGAGCTGTTCGTCGACGACGGCGACGTCCTGACGTCCGCGGGCACCGCGGCCGGAATCGACCTGTGCCTGCACATCGTGCGCACGGACCACGGCAGCGAGGCGGCCGGGGCACTGGCCCGCCGGCTCGTCGTGCCGCCGCGCCGCACCGGAGGCCAGGAGCGCTACCTCGACCGGTCGCTGCCCGAGGAGATCGGCGCCGACCCGCTCGCCGAGGTCGTCGCCTGGGCACTGGAACACCTCCACGAGCAGTTCGACGTGGAGACGCTGGCCGCCCGCGCCTACATGAGCCGGCGCACCTTCGACCGGCGGTTCCGCTCGCTCACCGGCAGCGCGCCGCTGCAGTGGCTGATCACCCAGCGGGTGCTCCAGGCACAGCGGCTGCTGGAGACCTCCGACTACTCGGTCGACGAGGTCGCCGGACGCTGCGGGTTCCGCTCACCGGTCGCCCTGCGCGGCCACTTCCGGCGGCAGCTGGGGTCCTCCCCGGCCGCCTACCGCTCCGCCTACCGGGCGCGCCGGCCGCAGGCCGACGTGTCCCCGGTGAGCGAGCTTTCGGGAGGCCCGCTTCCGCACCAGCGGACGCCGCAGCCCCAGCGCGCGGCGGCGGCCCTGGCCGCCTCCGGTCCCAGCGTGACGGAGCTGTACGCCCCGGGCCGGGTGCTGCGCGAGCACGCGTAGCCGCCTTCCGGGCACCGCACGACGGAGGTCCCCCACAGTGGTCGAGCACCACGGTGGGGGACCTTCGGCATAAGGTGGGGCGCATGAACGATCGCATGGTGTGGATCGACTGCGAGATGACCGGGCTCTCGTTGACGGACGACGCACTTATCGAGGTGGCCGCACTGGTCACCGACTCGGAGCTCAACGTGCTCGGCGAAGGCGTGGACATCGTGATCCGCCCGCCGGACGCGGCCCTGGAGACCATGCCGGACGTGGTGCGCGAGATGCACACCGCTTCCGGGCTGCTCGACGAGCTGGCCGGCGGCACGACCCTGGCCGACGCCGAGGCGCAGGTCCTGGCGTACGTACGGGAGCACGTCAAGGAACCCCGCAAGGCGCCGCTGTGCGGCAACTCGGTCGGCACCGACCGCGGGTTCCTGCTGCGCGACATGGCCGCGCTGGAGGGTTACCTGCACTACCGGATCGTGGACGTGTCCTCGGTCAAGGAGCTGGCGCGCCGCTGGTACCCCCGGGCGTACTTCAACAGCCCGCCGAAGAACGGCAACCACCGGGCGCTCGCGGACATCAAGGAGTCCATCGCCGAGCTGCGCTACTACCGTGAGGCGGTCTTCGTGCCGCAGCCCGGGCCCGACTCGGACACCGCCCGCACCATCGCCGCCAAGCACGTGGTGGCGGGCGAGTAGCACCATCCGGAGACGGGCGCGGGAAAAGGGTGGAGCGAGCACCCTCCCGGACCCTGTACCCTTTTCTTCGGCCGGTCGTTCTGCGACCGGACATGGTGGGTGTAGCTCAGCTGGTAGAGCACCTGGTTGTGGTCCAGGTGGCCGCGGGTTCAAGTCCCGTCACTCACCCTGTGGGAAGGCCCCGGTACGCGAAAGCGGAC
>NZ_JBHWBP010000301.1:0-9382 GCF_042735575.1 Streptomyces sp. NPDC059564
GGGTCCGACGAGGGTCTCCCGGACGTCCTCCAGGACCCCGCCGCGCCGCTCGATGGTGCGCGTGGAGGCCTCGTTGCCGGGGTCGCAGGTCAGCAGGACCCGGTCCATCCCCAGGACCCGGGCCTCGTGGAGGACCTCGCCCAGCGCCCAGGTGGCCACGCCACGCCCGCGGGCGGAGGGGCGGACGCTGTAGCCGATGTGGCCTCCGGCGTCGAGCAGGAAGCCGTTGAGGTAGTGCCGCAGGTCGATGGCGCCGAGGTAGCTGTCGCCCTCGGCGATCCACCAGTACGTCGCGTGGACGCGGCCCTGTTCGAGGGGCGCCGTACGGTCGGCGTAGCCGTGCAGCCGCCGGGTCCAGGCGGCGAAGCCCTCCGGGCTGTCGACGTCGTCCTCGCGGTCCAGCCCGGCGCCGTCCATGTGGGCCTCCGGACCCCATTCCTCCTGGGCGGCGAGCCAGGAGGCGTGCAGGCGGGGGGTGGGGGCGATCAGCTCGGGCATGCCCCGGACGGTAACAGTCGGATGATCCGACCGTTGAATCCGGCCGGGGCGGCGGTCACCGGCCCGGACCGTACGCGGCCCACCGCGTCAGGGCGAAGCCGTCGCCCTCCGCGCGGACCTCCACGGCCCCCTGCCCCGCGAAGTGGGCGGGCACCACGAGCTCACGTTCGTCGGCGGCCCGGGCGAGGATCCGGCGGCGGGTGGCGGCCGCACCGGCCGGGTCCGCGCAGAAGCAGCTGTTGTGGGCGGGGTCCAGGATCTGGACCGGGCTGTGGAGGATGTCGCCGACGAAGACGGCCCGCTCGCCGCCGGAGGCCAGCCGCAGCACCGAGGAGCCCGGGGTGTGGCCGGGGGCGGATTCCAGGGTGAGGTTCTCGTCGATGCGGTGGACGCCGTCCCAGAGGACGGCCTGTCCGGTCCGGTGGACGGGGGCGACGCTGTCCTCGTACATCAGCCGCTCGTCCGCGCGTCCGGTCTTGCCGTAGCCGCCCCGGGGGCCGTAGTGGAAGTCGTCGGCCGCCGGCAGGAGGTACTGGGCGCGGGGGAAGGTCGGCACCCACTCCCCCGCCTCGTCCCGGGTGTTCCAGCCGACGTGGTCGACGTGGAGGTGGGTGTTGACGACGACGTCGATGTCCTCGGGGCGGATTCCGGCGCGGTCCAGGGCGCCGAGGAAGTCCCCCTGCCAGTGGTGGAACCGCTGCGAACCGGGCCGCTCGCGCCCGTTGCCCACCCCGGTGTCGACGAGGACGGTCCGGCCGGCGCTGCGCAGCACCCAGGACTGCAGGGCCACCACCGCCTGGTCCTCCTCCGGCCGCCAGTGGTCCGGCGCCAGCCAGTCCTCGTTGTCCTTCCACACCTGCTCCCCGGCCTCGGGGACGAACTCCCGCGCGGGGACGAGGGGACCCTGCCACTCGACGACCCGGATGACCTCGACGTCCCCGAACACCATGCTCTGCTTGCTCTCGTTCTCCATGGGTTCGACTGTAGACGGGGCGGGTTGAGCGGATCGATGCGTGATCGGCTCAATCGGATACGAGTACGGCTCACTTGACGGCTGTCGCTAGCCTGGGCGGATGGACGTGGTGAGCGACGCGATCTCGGCCGTACGCATCGGACGGCCCTCCTCCGACCGGGTACGGGTGAGCGGCGCGTGGTGCGCGCGCTTCGCGCCGTACGACGGTGCCGGGTTCCACGTGGTGTTGGAGGGCGGTTGCTGGCTGCTGCCCGACGGCGGCGAGCCGGTCGTGCTCGGCGCGGGTGACGCCGTACTGCTGCCGCACGGTACGGGGCACGTGATCGCCGACGCTCCCGCCGACGCGGCGGCGCTGGCGCGGGCGGTGCCGTTCGAGGAACTCTCGGCGGGCAGGCGGGGGCACGAGCTCGGGAGCGGGGCGGGTGCCGGCGTCGTGGAGATGCTGTGCGGCAAGTACCGGCTCGACCGGAGCCGGTCCCACCCGCTGATGGCGGAGCTTCCGCAGGTCGTCCACCTGCCGAACCGGGTCGGCAGCCACGTCGAACTCCGTTCGGCCATCGACCTGCTGGGGCGGGAGCTGGACGCGCGGGGGCCCGGATCCTGTGTCGCGGTGCCCAGCCTGCTCGACCTGCTGCTGGTCTACATGATCCGCTCCTGGATCCTCGCCGAGGGCACTCCGGGGGCCTGGCCCGCCGTTCTGGGCGACCCGGTGACGTCCGCCGCGCTGCGGGCGCTGCACACGGACCCGGCCGCCGCGTGGACCATCGAGCGGCTGGCCGCCGAGGCGGGGGTGTCGCGGCCCACCCTGGCCCGGCGCTTCACCGCGCTGGTGGGCCGCCCGCCGATGGCGTACCTGACCTGGTGGCGGCTGAACCTGGCCGCGACCCTGCTGCGGGACACCGCCGACCCCCTGTCCGCCGTGGCGCGCCGGGTCGGCTACGGCACTCCGTACGCCCTCTCGCACGCCTTCAGCCGCGAGTACGGCACCACCCCCGGCCGCTACCGCGCCGAGGGGGCGGTGGCGGTGGCCGCCACATCCGTCCCGCCGACTGTGGCGGCGGCACACATCGAAGCGGCCACCGCGGGACTCTAACGTTCCCGCCATGACCAGTGGATTCACCACCGCATCCGGTGGAACGGCGGCCGGGGCCGCGGGAGTCGACCTCACGGGGCGCGTGGCCCTGGTGACCGGGGGCGGCGGCGGCATCGGGCGGGCCTGCGCGGTGGCGCTGGCCGCCGCGGGGGCCTTCGTCCACGTCGTGGACGTCGACGCGCGGGCCGCCGCCGAGGTCGCGGATCTCGTGGGCGGACGGGCCCACCCGGCCGACCTCGGCGATCCCGCCGCCGTCGAGGGGCTGCCCGCCGCCGTCGACGTCCTGGTCAACAACGCGGGACTGCAGCACGTGTCATCCATCGAGGAGTTCCCGCCGGAGCGGTTCGAGACCATGCTGCGGGTGATGGTCACCGCACCGTTCCTGCTGCTGCGCCGGACGCTGCCGCACATGTACGGGCGCGGCTGGGGCCGGGTCGTCAACATCTCCAGCGTGCACGGACTGCGGGCGAGCCCCTTCAAGTCCGGTTACGTCGCCGCCAAGCACGCGCTGGAGGGGCTCAGCAAGGTCACCGCCCTCGAGGCGGCGGCGCGGGGGGTGACCAGCAACTGCGTGAACCCGGGTTACGTGCGCACCCCGCTGGTGGAGCGGCAGATCGCCGCGCAGGCGGAGGCCCACGGCATCCCGCCCGAGCAGGTCGTCGCCGAGGTGCTGCTGCGCGGCTCCGCGATCAAGCGGCTGATCGAGCCGGAGGAGGTGGCCTCGGTCGTCCTGTGGCTGTGCGGCCCGCACACCTCGCACGTCACCGGGGCCTCCCTGCCGATGGACGGCGGCTGGACCGCCGCCTGACGCGGCGCGGCGCCCCGGGCCGCGGTCGGGTCAGCTGAGCCAGTCGCCGGTGAGGTTGCCGACGGCGGACCCGTCCAGGTCGGAGAGCTTCGTGCCGACGAACTCGCGGGCCCAGTCGGAGGTCTGCACCCGGAGCGCGGGCCGGTCGGCGGTCAGCGCGTCGATGATCGGCCGGGCCGCCTCGTCCGGGGTCTGGGCCGTCCCGAACATCTTCATCACATGCTCGACGTAGGTCTGGAGCGCGGGGGCGTACGGGCCGGCCGCCGCCAGCATCGCGGGCACGTCCACGCCCACGCTGTTGACGAACTCGCTGGCCACCGCGCCCGGTTCGACGACGGTGACGTCGACGCCGACGGTCGCGGCGACGGGGGCGAGGGACTCCATGAAGCCCTCGACGGCGAACTTGGCGGCGCAGTACGCCTCGTTGAAGGGCTGGCCGATGATGCCGCCGACGCTGGTGACCGTGATCACTCGGCCGCGCGAGGCGCGCAGGTGCGGCATGGCGGCGCGGGTGACCTCGACGACGCCGAAGAAGTTCACCTCCATCGTGGCGCGGACGTCCTCGACGGTGCCCTGCTCGATCGTGCCGACGTGACCGGCGCCCGCGTTGTTGACGACCGCGTCGAGGCGGCCGTACTCCGCGAGCACCTCCTCCAGGCAGGTCGCGACGGAGGCGGCGTCGATCACGTCGAGGCGCTTGACGGCGATCAGGTCCTCGACCCCGGCCTCGGCGGCGGCGGCGCGCAGCGGGCCGGCCTTGCCGGTGTCGCGCATGGTGGCGATCACCTGCCAGCCGGCGCGGGCGGCGGCCACGGAGGCGGCGAGTCCGATGCCGGAGGAGGTACCGGTGACGAGGACCGTGCGGGGGGTGTGCGTCGTGCTCATGGGGGCTCTCCAGGGGGTGGGGGTGCCGGACACCTCAGATTTATGTGCGTGCACACACACCATAGAGATATGTGTGCGCACACGCAAGCGGGTAGGCTCGCCCCATGGCTCGTACCGACCTCACCATGGGTGAACTGACCCCTCGCGATCATGCCTTCTACGGTCTGATCTGGGCGGGCACCACGCTCTCGGCCCGCATCGACCAGGCCCTGTCGCGGGCCCACGAGCTCCCGCTGTCCTGGTTCGAGGTGATGCTGTGGCTCAGCGGCCAGCGCGAACCGGTCGCCGCCTCCGACCTGGGCGCCAAGACGCTGCTCAGCCGCAGCCAGGTGTCCCGCGTGGTCGACCAGCTCCAGGCCCGGGGGCTGGTGGAGCGCCTCCCCTCCCCCACGGACGCCCGTTCCGTGTGCGTGGCGCTCACCCCCGCGGGCCGTACGGCCTTCGCCGAGGCCGACGCCACCCGCCGGGAGGCCCTGCGGGAGGTCTTCGACGACCGGCTCGACGACGAGGACATCCGGGCGCTGGAAGCGGTCTGGGCCAAGCTCAAGCGCAAGTGACCGGGACCCGTCAGAGGTCCAGACCGTCCTCGCGCACCCGCCGGGCCAGGTCGGTCTTGGTGTAGGCGGGCCGGCCCGCCCGGTGGTACTTCTCCTTGACCTGGTCGAGGTAGTACTTCGCGGTGTTGGGGCTGATCCGGGCCCGCCGGGCGGTCGCCTTCAGGGTCAGCCCGGAGGCGTAGTCGAGCAGCACCTGCCGCTCGCGGGGCGCCAGCCGCGGCCGGTCCCGGCCGGTGTCGTGCGCCCAGGCGAAGGCCAGTTCGGGCGAGTGGGCCGTCCCGCCCGCGGCCACCGCCCCGATGGCCGCGACCAGGGTGTCGAGGTCGTGGTCCTTGGTCAGGTAGCCGTCCGCGCCCGCCGCCACGGCCGCCACGATCCGTTCGCGGTCGGCCACCGTACTGATGATCAGGACCCGGCTGCCCGCCGCCCGGACCCTGCGCACGTTGTCCTCCGGCACGGAGGCGTCGCGCAGCAACAGGTCGAGGAGCACCACGTCGGGCGCGCGCCCCGGGACCGCGAGCAGGGCGTCCACCGTGGCCACCGCCGCGAGCAGCCGCAGCCCGTCGGCCCCGGCCAGCCAGGACCGCAGCCCGTCCAGCAGCATCCGGTCGTCGTCGACCACCGCCACGGTGATCACGCCGGCCAGCGCAGCTCGACCCGCGTGCCCTCGCCGGGGGCGCTGTCCACCTCGGCCCGTCCGCCGATCCCGGCCATCCGGGCGTGGACCGAGCGGCGCAGCCCGGTCCCGGCGGAGCGGCCGGCCCCGGCGGGGTCGAATCCCGCGCCCCGGTCCACCACCGTGACCGCGAGGCCCTCGTCCCCGCTCCCGGCGGCGGTCAGGAACGCCTCGCCGGTTCCGGCGTGGCCGCGTACGTTGTTCAGGGCCTCGGCGACGGCCGCCCCCAGGGCGTCGGCCACCTCGCGGGGCACCGCGGGCAGCGCGTGGTACTGGGCGGTGACCTTCAGGCCCAGGCACTCGGCGGAGCGTACGGCCGCCTCCAGAGCGGCGCCGGCGGCCGTCGCCCCGGGCTCGGGTCCGCCGGGCCGGTGCGGGCCCTCGTCCTCCTGCTGGACGAGCCGCCGCAGGTAGGCGGCCTCCCTCGCGCACCGCTCGCGCACGGGCGCCGCGTTGGCGTCGACCCGTCCGGCGGCGATCGTGGTCAGGGTGGCCAGGACCGTGTCGTGCAGGGCCGCGTGGTGGGCCGTCCGCTCGGCCTGGCGGGCCCGTTCGGCCTCGGCGGTGACCGCCTGGCGCTGCGCGGCGTCCAGCAGGGTGCCCTGGCGCCGCAGGTACCACCAGAACACCCAGGCCATCGCCGCGGAGGAGACGACCGCGTTGAGGTGGCCGACGAGTTCGGCCGAGCGCGAGCCCGCCGCCAGCAGGTGGACGGCGAGGGAGGTGGCGAGCAGCAGCGCCGCCGACACGACGGCGCCCCGGACGCCGAGCCCCACGGCGGCGGCCGAACCCGCCGACCCGCCCAGCAGCATCAGCCAGCCGCCCTGGGAGACGGCCGGGCCGCCGAGGGTACCGAGGGCGAGCCAGGGCAGGGCGCATCCCGTCACGAGGACGTCGCACCACACCCAGCGGCGGCCGAACCAGCCGCCCGCACGGGCCGTGCCGTACAGGGTCAGGCTGACCGCGACGGCCGCCGCGAGGATCCCCCAGGCGGCGGGCTCGCCGGGCGTGTGGCGGGCCACGGAGAGGATTCCGACGGTCAGGTGGCTGGCCCGGTAGAGACCGGTGGCCAAGCCCATGAACCGCTGGGCGCGCTGAAGTCCCGAGCCCCCACTCACCCACAGCCTCCGCAGTGAACACACCCCCCTGAAAGGGTGGGTACCGGGTATTCAGTTGATCTCGCTAGGTTCTTCGCGTCAAGGCCGTCATGAGACAGGAGAGATCGTGGCTCGAAAGTTGAACCGGCTCGGCAGGTACAGCGTGGTGGCTGCCGTGGTGGGACTGTTCGCCCTGCTCGTGCCGGCCTCGGCGCAGGCCGCGGAGAACCCCGGCATCCGGTACACCACGACCTTCCGCGACGCCGCCGTCTACGAAGTGCGCGCCGCCATCGGCGGGAAGTGCCTCGACCTCCGTGGCGGCGGAGCCCCGCGCGAGGGACAGATCGTGCAGACCTTCGACTGCAAGAACGAGCTGTGGCAGCGCTTCCACTTCCAGAGCCTGGGCAACGGCACCTTCACCATCGGCGCCTTCGGCACCTACTGCCTGGGCCCGCAGGGCGGCAGCCCCACACCCGGCGCCCCCATCGTGCTGAAGACCGGCCGGGGCTGCTCCACCTTCACGTGGAACTACCGCGGTTCTCCGGATTACCCGAACCTCTGGGAGATGGCCGAGACGAGCACCGGACAGTGCATCCGTGACACCGGCAGGCGTTCGCAGGCCGTGCTGGGCGCCTGCGGCGGCACCACGACCCCGTTGCCCGAGGTGTGGGTCCCGCAGTTCAAGCAGTACTGGGACTACGCACAGATCTGAGACCGACGCGCACACCGCCCCGGCACGGGCCCGACGGGGGCCCTTTCGACCCACGGCACGGCAGGCGGCGAGCACCTCGCACGACACGGCACGGCATGCGGCACGGCGGACTTCAGGACCCGCCGTGCCGCGACCCGTTGTCCACGGGCTCCGGAGGGGCCCGGCTTGACTCTCCGTGACGGATTCTGAAGAGTCGGCGCATGAACGAGAACCTCTTCGCCCTGCCCGTCCTCGACCAGCCCGCGCCGTCCGTCACCCGGCGCCGGATCGGCGAGATCCCGATCCTGGTCGTGGACCACCCGCGCGTCCGCGGCGCGGTCAGCCTGCAGGGGGCGCAGGTGCTCACCTGGCAGCCCGTCGGCGGCGCGCCCGGGCTGTGGCTGGGCGAGCGGAACGCCTGGACGGCCGGAACGGCCATCCGCGGTGGTGTGCCCCTGTGCTGGCCGTGGTTCGGTGCCGTCGCCAAGCCCTCGCACGGCTTCGCCCGCGTCCTCGACTGGGACCTCGTCTCGCTCGACACGACCGAGGAGGGGGTCGAGCTGGTCCTGCGGCTGGAGGCCTCCGACGTCACCCGCGCGCTGTGGCCGCACGAGTTCACCCTGACCACCCGGATCACCCTGGGCGCGACCTGCTCGATCGAGGTCGAGGCGACCGGCGAGCACCGGAGCACGGCCGCCCTGCACACCTACCTGGCGATCGGCGCGCTCGGCGAGGCGGAGGTCTCCGGGCTCGGCAAGCACTACCGCGACAACCTCCTCGCGGTGGACGTGGACGACGCCGGGGGCGAGGTGACGCCGACGGGCCACATCGAGCGGGTCTACACCGAGCCGGAGGAGGTCAGTTCCGTCCGGGACGGCGCCCTCGGCCACGTCCTCGAACTCGCGCACCGCGAGGCGAGCGACGTCGTGGTCTGGAACCCCGGCGCCGAACTGGCCGCCGGCATGGCCGACCTGACGGACGACGACCACCGCCGCTTCCTGTGCGTGGAGACCGGCCGCGTCAGCACCCCGCTGGAGAGCGAGCCCGGCCGCCCCGCCCGCCTGGCCGTCACCCTGAGCCTCCTCCCCCACACCACGCCCTGACGGCCGGGCGCACCGGGGGTTAGCCCCACCTGGAGCGGGCGGGTAGCAGGATCGTCGCGGGCGGCCGCTGCGGACAGGGTGGGACCGGCACATACCGCTGGTTTCCCCGATGATCCCCAGGAGTTGGCTCGTGCGCGAACAGTCATGGCAGAGGTTTCGTTCTTCCGGGCGGCGGCAGGGCGGTCGGCGCAGGGCCGCCGTTCCGGTCGTGGCCGCGGTGGCCGTGGGCGTCATGACGATGGGAGTCCTGGTACCGCCCGCGGCGTACGCCGCCTCCGGGCCGGACACCGTCCAGCAGGGCCTGAACGCGCTCGTGCGCTCCGACGGCCTGCCCGGCGCGCTGGCGAGCGTCCAGGACCGGTGGGGCCGGACCCGTACGTACACCGCGGGGGTGGGCGACCTGGCCACCGGCTCGAAGGTGCCGGTGGACGGTCAGGTGCGGATCGGCAGCAACACCAAGACGTTCACCTCGGTGGTCGTGCTGCAACTCGTCGCCGAAGGGAAGATCGGCCTCGACGAAGCCGTCGACACCTATCTGCCGGGCCTCGTCCGCGGGGAGGGCATCGACGGAAGCCGCATCACCGTGCGTGAGCTCCTGCAGCACACCAGCGGACTTCCCAACTACACCGCGTACCTGGGCGACGACCTCCGGCACTACGAACCCCGCGAGCTCGTCGACATCGCGCTCCGGCACAAGGCCGAGTTCGAGCCCGGGAAGGGCTGGGCGTACAGCAACACGAACTACGTGCTGGCCGGCCTGATCGTCCTGAAGGTCACCCACCGCCCCCTCGCGGAGGAGATGGACCGGCGCATCATCAAGCCCCTCGGGCTGCGCCACACCTACTTCCCGGCCCCCGGTGACGCGACCATCCGGGAACCGCACCCCAAGGGCTACTACCAGGACGCGGCGGGCGCGCCCCCGCACGACATCACGGACATGGACCCCTCCTGGGGCTGGGCGGCCGGTCAGAAGATCTCCACCAACTCCGACCTCAACCGGT
>NZ_JBHWBP010000302.1:0-9375 GCF_042735575.1 Streptomyces sp. NPDC059564
CAGGCTGAAGCAGACCTGGTCGCCGAGTTCGGTCCGCGGGACGGGGAAGGGGCGCCACTTCTGGTTGCCGGGGTCGTTCCAGACGTGGACCACGGTCTTGTCCTGCCAGGTGTCGAGGATCTCCCGGGTGCCGGGGTCGAGGTAGAAGGCGGCCTCGCGCGAGAGCATCCGGTAGCCGCCGGCCCCGCCGTCCTCGGGCGCCGCTGCGGCCTCGATCCGGGCGACGTTGAGGCCCTCGAAGCCGAAGAGGCGGCGGTAGGGCTCGCCGGGGGCCGAGGAGTACACGTCGCCGGTCCACCAGAAGGTGACCTCGTCGCCGTCGAGGGAGCCTCGGGTGCGGGCGAAGGCGTGCAGCAGTTCTTCCGGTGTCATACGGAGAACTCTGCGCGGTCCCCGTCGGGCCCGGCAAGCACCGGACGGGCCAACCCGTGGCCGGTGGACCGGTCCGGCCCTTGTTTCCCTGGTCACACGGCGGATCGGGCGGTGGACGGGGGCCGCCGGGGCGGCCGCTGCGTCAGGGCGGTGGAAACGCGCTCGAGAAGGCTGCTTTTACGTACAAACCACCCCGCGGCGGCAGCGGTCGCGGCACCCCGCGCGGCCTCGTCGTACGACACCTCCAACCTTCGTCCGGGCCCCTCGTGGGGATGCCCGGTTGACGGCCGTGCCGGGCACCGGCAACCGTGACCGCCATGGGGAAAGAACACCGACTTCTGGCACTGCTCGTCTGCCTGGTGCTGGGCACCGGACTGGCGGCCGCCGTGCTGGGCGCCTCCCGGGCGGCCGGGCCCCGTCACGCTTCCGTGGCGGGCGCCTACGTGGACATACGCGGGGTTCCGCTCGATCCGCAGACCCCGCCCCCGGCGGGCCCCGGGGCCTCCTCCGGTTCGGTGACGGTGGACTGCGGGCGCAACGAGGAGGGCCACTGGAACGAGGACAACCTCGTGGTCTCCCCCGGCCTGCGCGCGGGCGCCCACCACACGCACGCCTACGTGGGCAACCTCTCCACGGACGCCCTGTCGACCGACGCCTCGCTGGCCGCGGCCACCACCAGCTGCGCGGGAGGCGACCGCTCCACCTACTACTGGCCCGTGCTGCGCCGGGTGGACCGCCCGGGGAGCGGGGCGCACGAGCACTCGGCCGGGCACGGCAACACGGGCGAGATCCTGCCGGAGACCTCGGTGACCGTGGAGTTCCGGGGCAGCCCGGTGAGCAAGGTCGTGCCGATGCCCCGCTTCCTGCGGGCGATGACCGGCGACGCGGTCGCGTACACGGCGGGGACGGGCGCCGACGTCCGGGCGCGCTGGGGCTGTTCGGGCTTCCCCGGCCGGGCCACCACCGACTACCCGCGCTGTCCGGCCGGCTCGCTGGTCACCCGTACGCTCGTCTTCCCCAGCTGCTGGAACGGGCTGGACACGAACGCCCCCGACCACCGTGCGCACCTGCTGTTCCCCTCCTCCCGGGGCGTGTGCCCGCAGGGCACCTTCCCGGTGCCCGAGCTGCGCCTGTCGCTGTCCTACGCGGTGGCACCCGGGGTGCCGATCGCGCTCGACTCCTTCCCCGAGCAGCGGCACAGCCCGAGGACGGACCACGCGATGTTCGTCGACGTGATGACCGACGGACAGATGGACGCGATCGTCACCTGTCTCAACGAGGGGCGCGAGTGCCGCACGTGAGTGACGCAGGTCACGTGAACCGGATCCGCGCCCAGGGCGTGTTCCGACCGCACCAGGTAACACCAGGCGGACGGAGAGGGTGAGATGGCCGGACCACTGTGGCCCCGCACTCGGCGGGGCTCGACCGACGAGGCACTGATCAGGGCGGTCTACGAGGAGCACGGCAACGCCCTGCTCGCGTACGCCACCCGGCTGACCGGGGACCGGGCCGCCGCCGAGGACATCGTCCAGGAGACGCTGATCCGCGCGTGGCGGCATTCCGAGGTCCTGGTCAACGGGAAGGGGTCGGTGCGCGGCTGGCTGCTCACGGTGGCCCGCAACATCATCACGGACCGGTACCGCGCGAAGGCCGCCCGGCCGCCGGAGGTTTCCGGTGCGGCGGCGGCTCCCCCGGTCGAGGGGGACCACGCGGACTCGGTGGTGGACACCATGACGGTGCTCGGCGCCCTGGACCGGCTGTCGCCGGAACACCGGGACGTGCTGACGGAGCTGTACTACCGCCAGCGCAGCGTCGCCGAGACCGCCGACCGGCTCGGCATTCCCGCCGGGACGGTCAAATCCCGCTCGCACTACGCGCTGAAGGCCCTGCGCGAGGTGTTCGCGGACGGCGGCGGGAACGGCGCCGGGAACAGACGATCAGGCCGGCCGCCCCAGCAGCCCGGCGGACTGCGGGAGGTGGTGGCATGAACCGGCAGAGGCACGAGGAGGAACTGCTCGGCCCGTACGTGCTCGGAGTCCTGGACGACGTGGAGGTCCGCCGGGTCGAGGGACACACGAGCGGATGTGTGCAGTGCCGTGAGGAGGTGGCCGCGTTGCGCGAGATGGAGAGCGTACTGGGCGAGGTGCCGGAGGAGGCGTTCCTCGACGGGCCCCCGCAGGGCGGCGACCTGCTGCTCCAGCGGACCCTGCGCCAGGTGCGCGGGGAGCGGGCGGCGTCGGCGCGGCGCCGGGTGGGGCTGGCCGGTCTGGCCGTGGCGGCTTCGCTCGCGGCCGTGTTCTGGGCCGGGGCCCAGATGGGCGCGGACCAGGAGCACACCGGGGCGCTGCCCGGGCCGGCGACCCCGAGCGCGTCGGCGGCGCCTTCGCCGCCCGTGGCGGGGACGAAGGTGGCCTCTGCGACGGATCAGGGCTCGGGCGCGCGGATGAACGTACAGGTGACGCCCGCGGCGAAGTGGGTCCGGGTGCACGCGGCGGTGACCGGGATCCCGGCGGGTGAGCGCTGCCGGCTGGTGGTGGTCTCCAAGGACGGTACGCGGTCCACGGCGGGCGGCTGGGTCGTGGGCACGGCCGAGCACGGCGAGGGCAAGGGGGCGTCCCTGGACGGCTCCGCGGCCGTGGACCCGGCGCAGGTGAAGGAGGTCCTGGTGGAGAACGAGTCGGGCCGGACGTTCGTGTCCGTGCCGGTGTAGCGGGACGTGACGGAGCCCGGGAGCATGTCCAGCTCCCGGGCTCCTGTTTGCCACCCAATTGCGCACACCGGCTGCGTTTAAGAACAGGGATCAAGGTGAGGCCGACGTGTTCTGCCTTTGAACTACCGCGCCACGAAAGAGGCGCAGGAGGGACTTGAACCCCCATCCGTCAGTGATCGTCCCTGCTCGGTCGATCCGGTGTTCGGCGGCGAATACTGAGACTGGAGCGATAGTCTGAGATTCAAGGGGGCCGCGTCTGGCGGACGCCCCTGTTCAGCTTCAACATCAGTTTCAGCTTGCGCTCTCGCGCACCCCCTGCGACACAGGGGGCGTTTTCGGGGCTACCTGAACAGGTAGCCGAACACCGCGTCGCCGACCCGCTGGTCGGTGACCTCGGTGCCGTTGGCCTCCTCGCGGGCGAACTTCACGGCCTGCTGGAGCCGCTCCACGCGGTCGAGGAGCTCGTTGACGCGGCGGGCCGGGAGGGCGCCGGAGAACTTCACGGTCGTCCAGTAACCGACGGCGACGTCCTCGTAGTAGACCTCGACCTGCGCCGGGTGCTGCTCGGTGGCCTCGGCCTTGACGTGGTTGCGCGGGACCTTCTTGGTGCGGATCGTGCGCACGGCCTCCGTCCGCCAGGAGTCCGTGGACGGGTCCAGGTTCCAGGATTCCGAGGCGTCGAGGACCGGCAGCTTCCGCACGAAGGTGTGGAGGTCGGTCAGCTGCTTCTCCAGGAAGAGCAGGTAGGGCACCGGCACTTCGGCGAGGAGCACGTTGCCGTCGACGACGACGTCCGCGGCCGCCGTGCGGTTCGCCCAGTCCTTGGTCGCCGTCACGTCGAAGAGACGGGTCAGGGTGCTCGCCGTCGCCCGCAGCACGTCCTCGGCCATGACCTGCACCCGGGTGGACTCGGGGGGCAGCTGTTCGCCCTCCTCGTCCTTGGGCTGGTACGTCCGCGAGATGCCGGCCAGCAGGGCGGGCTTCTGCACGTCGTGGTGAGCCTGGGTGAGCTCCTGGAGGGACTTGGACTTGACGCCCTTTTCGACTGCGATGATCTGATTCAGCTTCGGCACGTGATCAACCTAGCAACTCTGCGGATGAGATGACCATTCGATACGTCACGGGGTGTGGAAGCGGACTTCGGGGGCGTCGGCCGACGGGCCGTCCAGGACGGGCCGGGCCTGTCCCTTGAGGTGCCGGTCGAAGAAGGCGGTCACGTAGCGGCGGGTCAGTTCGACGGCGCGGGAGCCGGGCAGCGGGGCCTCCGGGTGGGGCAGGCCGAGCTGGTCGCGGATGGCGGGGAAGTCGGTGGGCCCGAAGTGGTCGGTGCCGTCGAGGGTGATCCAGCGCTTCCAGCCGTCGAAGTGCGGCCAGGGGCCGGACCAGTTGCCGGGGGTGTCGCCGGGCACGCTCGCGGCCGAGCCCAGCAGCATGAAGGGGCGGCCGCCGATCCCGGCCGCCGGGTACGGCTCGGGCAGGGTGCCGTCCATGTCGATGCCCGCCCGGATGCGCGGGTCGGCGGCCATCGCCGGCAGGGCGGCGGCTCCGCCGATGGAGTGGCCGGCCATCGCGATGCGGCCCCGGTCGATCAGGTCGGCGTGGCGCCAGGCGGGGTCGCGGCGTGCGGTGAGCCGGTCCAGCAGGAAGGAGGTGTCGCGGGCGCGGACCTCGGTGACGGCCTCGCGGCCGCCGGGGCCCTGGGTCTGGTCGCAGGCCAGGCAGGTCAGGATGCGGCCGCCGGGAAAGACGGTGGCGGCGCTCTCGTAGGCGTGGTCGACGGCGGCCACCACGTAGCCCCGGGAGGCGAGTTCCTCGGCGAGGGAGCTGAGGGTGGCCCGGGGGACGGTGAAGCCGGGTGAGAGGACGATCAGCGGGTAGCGGCCCTGGACGGGCCGGGCGCCGGTGCGGGCGTGGGCCCGGGTGGCGGCGAAGGCCGCCGGGTCGATGACCCCGTCCAGGCCCTTGTCGGCGAGGATCAGCCGGGCTTCCTCGGTGCTCATGTACGGAGCGGGGGCGCGGCCGGTGCCGCGCTCGGCCGGGTAGCGCAGGGTGACCATCAGCTCGCGGGGGCCGGAGTGCGCCCAGGGGTCGGTCCTGGCGCGGTCGACCAGGTGGAGGTCTTCCTGGCCCACGGCGAACCGGCCGGTGGGGAGCGGGAGTCCGGGCGCCGCGCTCTGGAGCCGTGGGGCGGCGGCGGGTGCCGGGTTCGCTGCCGAGGTCCCGGCGAGCGGGAGCGGGAGCAGGAGGGCTAACAGGGCCGCGGCGGCCGCGGTGCGGTGTCTGATCTGCATGACACCGAAGCTAGGCGGCCGGCCGCGGCCGTACGTCGGCTCTCAGGTTGATCCGGGCTCAGCCTGCAGTCGTAGAGAGCGTCACCGGGAGGTCGAACAGGTCGTTCTGGGTGAGGATCGGCTTGTTGCGCAGTTCCTCGCGCGCCACGGCCAGGGTCAGCTCCGGGAAGCGGGCGTAGAGGGCCGGGAGGGCGACCAGGGCCTCCAGCCGGGACAGGGCCGCGCCGGGGCAGACGTGGGGGCCGTGGCCGAAGGAGATGTGCCGGTTGGGGGTCCGGGTGACGTCGAACGCGCCCGCCGTCTCGCCGTGCTGGGCCTCGTCGCGGCCCAGGGCGCCGAAGGAGACGATCAGGCCCTCGCCCTTGGGCAGGATCCGGTCCCCGACCTCGATGTCCTCGGTGGCGAAGCGGATGAGGACGTGCGAGGTGGGGGTGGACCAGCGCAGGGTCTCCTCGATGAGGTTCTCCCACGGGACCTCGCCCGCGAGGACGAGGGCGCGCTGCTCGGGGTGGGTCTCCAGGGCGACGACGGCGTTGACGATCAGGCTGATGGTGGTCTCGTGGCCGGCGGCGACCATCAGCTGGAGGGTGTTGGTGATCTCCTCGGTACTGAGGTGGTCGCCGTCCTCGGAGGCCGCGATGAGCGCGCTGGTCAGGTCGTCGCCCGGGTTCTCGCGCTTGGACTCCACGATCCGGGAGAAGAGCGCGCCGAGGTCCGCCATCATCTGGGGGACTTCCCCGGGCAGGGTCTGGGTGGAGAAGAACTTCTCGAAGAGCGCCTTGAGGCGGGGGTGTTCGGCGGCGTCCACGCCCATCAGCTCGCTGATGACGTTCATCGGGAGCGGGTACGCGAAGGCGGCCTTCAGGTCGACGGTCTCGCCGGCCGGGACGGTGGCCAGCTTGTCGAGCATCTCCGTGGTCAGCGCTTCGATGCCGGCGCGCAGCGTCTCCACCCGGCGCACGGTCAGGGCCTGGGCGACGAGGGTGCGCAGGCGGCGGTGCTCGTCGCCGTCGACGGTGAGCATGGAGCGGCCCGGGTTGGCGAGGCCGATCAGCGGCCAGTCCGGGGGGATCTCGCCGCGCTGCCAGGCGCCCCACACGTCGATGTCCTTGACGACTCTGGGGTCGGTGAGGAGTCTTCGCGCCTCGGCGTGGTGCGTGACCGCGTACACGCCGACGCCACCGGGCAGTACGACGGGAACCAGCGGGCCGGCGGCGCGCAGCGCGGCGCTCTCGGCGTCGAGGTCGGTGACGAACGGGTCGAGCACCAGGGGGGCGGGGCCGGTGTGGTCGATCGGGCAGGTCATCGGGCGGCTCCAAGAGCGGGGGTGGGAGTGTAGGTCACGGGCAGGGCGGAGAGCCCGCGCAGCCAGGGCGAGGGGCGCCGGGTGAGCGCCTCGGCAGGGCCGGCGAGGTCGACGTCGGGGAGCCGGTCGAGGAGGACCTCGATGCCGGTCCGCGCGATGACCTCGGCGACCTCCTGGGCCGGGAAGGGGCAGCGGTGTTCGCCGTGGCCGAAGGAGAAGAAGGCGTTGTTCCCGCCGGTGAGGGCGCCCGCGTCGACGCGTACGTCCGGGTCGCCGTTGGCGGCGGCCAGGCCCAGCAGGACCAGGTCGCCGCTGCCGATGCGCTGGCCGCCGAGCTTGGTGTCGCGGGTGGTCCAGCGGCCGGCGACGTTCTGGGTCGGGGTGTCCTCCCAGAGCACTTCGTTCATGGCCTCGCCGACGCTGTGCCGGCCGCCGGCCAGGGAGGCGGCGAAGCGGTCGTCGGTGAGCATCAGGCGCAGCGAGTTGCCGATCCAGTCGGCGGTGGGCTGGTGGCCCGCGGCCATCATCACCATCAGGTCCTGGGCGACCTCGTCGACGGTGAAGCCGGCGGTGTTGGCCAGCATCCGGGAGGCGACGTCCGGTCCGGGTTCGGCGGCCTTGGCGGCGAGCAGCGCGTACATCGACTCGCCGAGGTGGCGCTGGCCGTCCAGGGCGCCCTCCCGGCCGTTGATCATGTCGTTCATGGCGGTGACGAGGCCGGGGCCCTGCTCGTCGGAGAAGCCGTAGAGGCGGGCGAGGACGCGCAGGGGCAGGAGCATGGCGTACTGGCCGACGATGTCGCACTCGCCCTTGCCGCACAGCTGGTCGATCAGCTCGTCGGCGAAGCGTTCGGCGTGGTCCTTGAGTTCGAAGGGGTCCACGGCCTCCAGGGCGGCGGAGATCACGGCGGCGCGCTCGCGGTGGCGTTCGCCGACGGTGTAGAGGATCGACGGCTGCTTGCGGCCGATCATCGGGAGCAGCGGCCAGTCCGCCGGGATGCGGTCCCACTGGTTCCACAGGTCGGAGTCGCGGGAGAAGAGCTGCGGGTCGCTGGTGACCTGGTGGAGTTCGCGGTAGCCGAGGACCAGCCAGGCGGGGACGTCGCCGTCGAGGACGACCGGGGCGACGGCGCCGTGGTCGCGGCGCATCTCCCGGTACAGCTCGACGGGGTCGGTCTGGAAGCGGGGGCCGCCGAGGTAGACGGGCTGGGGCTCGGGGGTGGTCACGGGGTGGGCTCCGGGATCGTGGACTGGAGGGCCGGCCGGGGGTGTCGTGCGCCGGTGCGCAGGTGCTGGAGGTGTTCGACGAGCGAGATCAGCACCTGCTTGCTGGACTCGCGGGAGCGGGCGTCGCAGAACAGCAGCGGGACCTCGGCCGGCAGGTCGAGGGCGCCGCGGATCTGCTCCGGGGTGTGGGCGGGCCCGCCGAAGTCGTTGCAGGCCACGACGAAGGGCGTGCCGTGGTGTTCGAGGCGGTCGATGGCGTACCAGGAGTCGGCGAGCCGGCGGGTGTCGACGAGGACGACCGCGCCGAGGGTGCCGGAGAACAGCCTGTCCCACAGGAACCAGAACCGCTCCTGGCCGGGGGCGCCGAAGAGGTACAGCACGTTGTGGGCGTCGAGGGTGATGCGGCCGAAGTCGAAGGCGACCGTGGTGGCGGTCTTGCCGCCCACGCCCTCGGTGTCGTCGACGGCCTCGCCGGCCTTCGTCATCGTCTCTTCGGTGTTCAGCGGACGGATCTCGCTGACGGAGCGGACCATGGTGGTCTTGCCGACGCCGAAACCGCCCACGATCACGATCTTGAGACCGTTGTCGGCGGTGCTGCTGAGGGTCTGACGGGGCTCGCCCCGGTCAGAGGTTTCGGAGTCCAACGAGCACCTGCTCCAGGATGTCGAGGTCGGGAAGGCGGTACGCCGCCGCGCGGGGGTGCCGGGCGCTGATGCGGCCGGTGCCGAGGAGGTCGGCGAGGAGGATCCGTACGATCGACACGGGCAGGCCCAGTTCGGCGGCGATCTCCACGACGGCGGTCGGGAAGCGCGACATCCGCAGGATCGCCGCGTGCTCGGACTGCATGCCGGGCACCGGGTCGCATTCGGCGACGATCAGGGTCACCAGGTCGAAGGCGTCGGAACCGGAGCTGCTGCGGCCGCCGGTGAGGGTGTAGAGCCGGTCCGGGGAGTCGTCCCGGCCCGGCCTGCCGCGGCTCATCCCCGCGGCCTGGCGATCAGATGCTCGCTCAGCTGCTCCACCAGTTCGGACATGTTGTGGCCGACGAGGCCCGCGTCGGCGTCCTCGGCGGCGACGAGCGCGAGGTGCGCGCCTTCGCCGGCCTCGACGATGAAGAGGAGTCCGCCGTAGAACTCGGCCATGGCCGAGCGGACTCCACCGGTGCCGTCGCCGAACTCGATGGACGCCCCGTGGGACAGGCTCTGGATGCCGGCGGCGATCGCCGCGAGCTGGTCGGCCTGGTCGACGGAGAGCTCGGGGGTGCGGCACAGCTTGAGGCCGTCGCGGGACAGCACGAGGGCGTGCCGGGCGCCGGGGGTGCGCTCCAGGAGCCCTTCCAGGAGCCAGCTGAGCGTCTCGTCGGTGGTGGAGCCGGTCATGTGCGTGTTGCCTTCCGGGTACGGGGGTTCGTGGGGGCGTTCGGACCGGCCGGGCGGGGGCCCGGCCGGCCGGCACGGCCCCCCTTAAGGC
>NZ_JBHWBP010000303.1:0-9372 GCF_042735575.1 Streptomyces sp. NPDC059564
GGCGCCAGGGCACGTTGTTCGGCCCGGACTGGGGAGGAATGATCGGTCTGCGGCTGCTGGCCGGAGCGCCCGACCGCTTCAGCCGGGCCGTCCTCGCGAACACCGGACTGCCGACCGGCGACACAGCGGCCCCCGAGCACTTCCTGTCGTGGCAGAGGTTCGCCGCGACCACACCGGTCTTCGACGCCGGGGCCGTCGTCGAGCTCGGCACCCACCGCCCGGTCGACCGGGCCGTGCAGGCCGCGTACAACGCACCGTTCCCCGATCCCACGTACCAGGCCGGCGCACGGGTCATGCCCTCGCTGGTCCCCACCACGCCCGACGACCCGGCCGCGGACGACCAACGCCGCGCCTGGCGTGCCTTCAAGGAGTTCGAGCGCCCGGTCCTGACCGCCTTCAGCGACGGCGATCCGATCACCCGGGGCGGCGACGAGCCCTTCCTGAAGGCGTTCCCCACGGCCCGCCGGAGCACCGTCGCCGGGGCGGGCCACTTCCTCCAGGAGGACGCGGCCGACCGCGTCGTGGAGGTCATCGCGTCGTTCGTCGAGGAGGCTTCATGATGCGCACGTCCGGTCTGGTCCCCACCCCCGAGCAGGCCGCCGGGCTGCTCGAGGGCGAGGGGAGCGGGGAGATCGTCATGCTCAATCTGCTCAAGTTCAGCGACCGGCCCGAGGAGTACGGCCGCTACGAGGAACTGGTCCGAGAACGGCTCGCGGACGTCGGGGCGGAGCTGAAGTGGGTCGGCCTCGTCGAGCACCTCGTCGTCGGTGACCCGGCACTCGACGGATGGGACGCCGTGGCACTCGTGGCCTACCCGTCCAAGGAGGCGTTCACGAAGATGGTGACGTCCGGTCAGTACCAGGAAGCGGCCGGATACCGGGACCGGGGGTTGGCGGCGACCGTCCTGCTGTGCTGCACCGGACGGGAGGGAGCGCAGTGACCACGCCCCGGAACATCCTCTTCATCACCACGGACCAGCAGCGCTACGACGCGCTCGGCTGCAACGGCAACACGATCGCCCGCACCCCCGTCCTCGACGGGCTGGCGGCGGCCGGCTACCGCTACGAGCGCGCCTACAACCAGAACACCGTGTGCATGCCCGCCCGTTCCACCCTCCTCACGGGCCAGTACGTACGCACCCACGGAGTCGTCGCCAACGGCATCCCCTTACCGGAGGACGCCCCGTCCGTGGCGGCCCACCTACGCGACCGGGCGGGGTACCGTACGGCGCTGATCGGCAAGGCCCATTTCGAGCCGGCTTTCGACCCCCAGTACCGCTACACGGAGACCCGGCGCGCCGCGACCGGCGCCACCGGCTCGTGGCGCGGCTTCGACTACGCCGTCCAGGCCGCGCACGCAGCGGCCTTCGACGACTTCCGGATCGGCCACTACGGCGACTGGATCGCCACGGAGCACAGCGAGTTCCTCCACGCCTACGCCGACCTCCTCGGCGCCCGGCCCGGCGGCGACACCGGCGCACCGGAGGCCAAGCACAACGTCATCCCCCGCGACCTCTACCACACCGACTGGGTCGCCGACCGCACCGTCGAATGGCTGCGTGCCCAGAACCCGGCCGATCCCTTCTTCTGCTGGGTCAGCTTCCCCGACCCGCACCACCCGTGGGACCCGCCCACGTCGGAGATGTCCCGCGTCGACTGGCGCGACCTGGACCTCCCGGCCGGCCACCCGGGCAGCGACGAGGAGATCCGCAGGATCCTCGCGAACCGTCCCGCCCACTGGCTCGCCTACTACGAAGGCACCTGGGCCAACGCCGAAGGCGGCCCGATGGCCTTCGTGCCCGAAAGACTGACGCACAACCAGATCCGCGAGATCAACGCGCGCGTCCACGTCATGAACGAGCTCATCGACGAGGCGTGCGGCCGGATCCTGACCTGCCTGCGCGCACTCGGACTGTCCGAGAACACCGACGTCGTCTTCACCACCGACCACGGCGAGATGCAAGGGGACTACGGCTTCCTCTACAAGGGGCCCTTCCACGTCGACGCGCTCATGCGCCTCCCGCTGGTGTGGCGTCCGGCCCCCTCCGCCGGCCCCGTCGTCCCGGCCGTCATCAGCGACCCCGTCGGCCAGCTGGACCTCGCCCCGACCTTCTGCGCCATCGCGGGCATTCCCCCGGCCGACTGGATGCAGGGCAACGCCCTCCCCTTCGCCGACGGTGAGGGCCGCCACGAGCGGGTCCTGTGCGAATGGGACAGCCAGTTCCCCGGCTACGGCATGCACATGCGCACCATCTACCGTGACGGCTGGCTCTGCACTGCGTACGGCACGTCCACGGCGGGGCGGCCCAACGGGCTGGAGAAGACCTGGGGGGATGCCGTCCTGACCCCCACTTGGATCCAGTACGACGGCACGGAGGGCGAGCTGTACCACGTCCATGACGACCCCCACCAGTGGCACAACCGGTGGGACGATCCTTCCCTGGCCTCCCTCCGCGCCGACCTCGTCGCCGATCTGCACGACAGCCTGCCCGGTGAAACGCGGACCCTCGAAGTCGAGGCACCCGCATGACGTCGCACGAGGACGCCCATGGAGGGGGGAAGATGACCGGGCGAACGTCCCGCACCGCGGGTGGCCGGCCCTCCCGCACCGGCACGACCGCGCCGTGGCCCCGGCCCGCGGCCCTGCGACGCGGGTATCTCCTCATCGGCCTGCTCTTCGGAGCCGCGTGGGGCGTGAACCGCGGCATGCCGGTTTGGGAGCACGCCGTCCGGCTGCTGGCCTTCCTCCTCGTGGTGCCGCCGCTGCTGCACGGGGCTCAGCGGCGGCGGAGCCGGAAGCGGGGACGGCAGGAAGCCCCGCACCTGTCCGTCCTCCGGGCGACCTTCGCCAAGTGCTGCCTCGTCGCGGCCGCCATCCCCGCGACGGTCCTGCTGCGCCCGTACACGTCCCACGCGGACCTCGTCGTCGGCATCGGGATCGCGGCGGTGGTGGCTCTGGCCGGCCCCTGGGTGCACGTCACCTTCCTGGTCCGGCCTCCCCCCGGCGCATCCGGTACCCCCGGCCCGTCCGGCACTCCGGGCCCATTCAGGCGTTGGAGAGCAGGCGCAGAGTGAGGCCGAGCCGGCCGGGGTGGCCGGGCGTGCTCGTCAGCGGGGTGTTGATCCGTCCGGTTTCCACGCACAGGAAGTGGCGGTAGTCCGCTTCCGTCAGCTGGGCCGTGGAGGCTGACAGATCCGGGCCGGGGTTCCAGACCACCACGTCGCCCGCCCCGTGGTGCGTGATCCCGACGGCCCGGCCGCGGGCCGTGTCCTTGACGACGCAGCCCTCCTCCGGATCGGTGTAGATCCTCTCGATGTGGCCTGCGGGCGTCACCGTACCGTCGGCGTCGTCCACGTTCGTCGACAGGAGGTTGTCGGCATACCGCTTGCCGAGCCCGGAGAGCCGAGCCCGGCCCAAGTCGCCGATCGACAGGAAGGTGTGCAGAGCTGCCGTGCTGGTGTGCTCACCGTGCGCCGCGACCTCGATCTCACACGTCGCACCGAGCACGATGCGGGTGAACAGGGTGAAGTCGTGCGGCCACTGCCGGAGCGTCTCGCCACAGCTGCTCAGCGACAGGGTCAGAACAACGCCGTCCTCGGATTCGTCGAGCGTGACGAGATCCCAGTCGAGGATCCGGGCGAAACCGTGCAACGGCTGCCCGGCGCGACCGAACCACGGCCAGCACAGCGGCACCCCGCCCCAGACCGGTTCTCCGGCCCGCCAGGTGTTCCGCTCGGCCAGCCACAGGCCATCCGGCGCGGATCCCGCCGGTTGCCAGGCGATCACCTGTCCCCCCTGGACGGTGACCGCGCCCCGGACGCGCGCGTGGTCGATGACCAGGACCGGGAGGTCACCGAGTCGGCGGACGGTTACCGATGGCGACAGCCGCTCGACGACGGACAGGACGAAGAGCCCATCGTTCACGTGCCCATTCATCACCGATGCCGGTGTCAGTGCTGCCATGGTGAGTGGATCCCTTCGTGCGACCGCTGGCCACGACCGTAGGGTGGCTCCGTCCGGGCTCGCTTCCTCCCATTGGGCCCACAGGCGGACGAACTCGCGCGTTTCGGACGGCCCGCCCCGAGGGTCGGCCGCCACTGTGGCTCCGTCCTCGGCCTCCACGCCATCCGATCGGATGAGGGTACGGAACCGGGACCGCCGGTTGACTGGCTCGGTCCCCTGCCCGCGCACCGAGTCCCACGGAGTGGTCGCCGATGTTGCCCCAGACCTATCGGGAGGTCCTGGCGCTGCCCGGGGTCCGCCCGACGATCCTGCTGATCTTCTTCGCGCGCCTCCCGCTGACGGCCGTCAGCGTTTCGGTGACGCTCCACGTGATGGAGGACCGCGGCCTCGGGTACGGCGCCGCCGGCCTGCTCGCCGCCGCCTGGCTGCTCGGCACCGCCCTGGGGGCGCCCCGGGTGGGACGGGCGATCGACCGATTCGGGGCCCGGAGCGTCGTCGCCGTCTGCGGACTGTGCTCGGCGGCCTACTGGGCGGCCGCCGGCCACCTGCCCTACCTCGTCGTCCTGCCGCTCGGCCTCCTGGCGGGACTGGTCGCCGTGCCGTTCAGCCCGCTCGGCCGCCAGCTCATGGCCTCGCTGGTCCCCGAGCACCTGCGCAGGGCCGCCCTCTGTCTGGACATGATGTCCACCGAGACCGCGTTCATCCTCGGGCCGACCCTCGCCATCCTGGCGGCCTCCCACTTCTCCGCGACGGCCTCGCTGACCTGCATAGCGGTCTGCATCGCCCTGGCATCCGCCACTCTCGTGATCAGGAAACCGCCGCTGGCCCGCGACACGGTGGGAGCCGGCACCGAGCCGGCGGGACGGAGCTCCCGGCGCCGGACGGACGCCGCGACACGGAGGACGCTGATCATGGCCGGCGGCACGATCTTCGCCGTCATGGGCATGGAGGTCGCCGTGTACGCCTCCCTGCGCACCGTTGGCCACATGCACTGGGGCGGCATCGTCATGGCCATCCTGTCCGTGGCCTCGATAGCCGGCGGGCTGGTGTACGGCTGCCTCCGCCGGCCACTGCCGCACGGCGTACTGGCCGCGCTGATGTGTGCGCTGCTGCTGCCTGTGGGCCTCCTGAGCCACTCCTGGTGGCTGCTGGCACTGGCCCTGGTGCCCGCGAACCTGTTCTGTACGCCGACCCTGGTCGCGGGCACGGAAGTGATCAGCAATGCCGCCCCGGCCGGAGGCGCAGGCGAGGCGATGGGCCGCTACGAGTCGGTGATGCGCCTCGCGGTCGCCGCCGCCAGTCCCGTCATCGGCATGGTGATCGACCGCACCTCCGCCGGATGGGGCTTCACCGCCGCCGGCCTCGGCGGCCTGACCCTCGCGCTGCTCGCCCTGGCGAGGACCCGCATGCCGGCCTGGCGCAGGCGCGGTCCGCTGCTGCGAGCGGCCAGGTGATGCGGGCACGGCCGCCCGGGTCATCCCCCCGTTCGTCCGTGCGGATGACAAGCCCGCTCCGGTCGCGCTGCTGAAATGGATATCACCACGGAAGATCCGTGGACCGAATGAAAGGAATGACCGGTCATGACCGTTGCGCAGGAAATCATCCAGGCCCTCGCCGCAGAGTTCGGCGCGATCCACGCCAAGATCTCCGCCGAGTAAAGGCGAAGCCCGAGCGAAGCCCGACCACCGGTCGCGCTGCTGAACCGGATACCGCCACGGAAGATCCGTGGACCGAATGAAAGGAATGATTGGTCATGACCGTTGCACAGGAAATCACCCAGGCCCTCACCGCAGAGTTCGGCGCATCCCACGCTGCGACCAGCCGCGAGTAGGGAAACGGGCCGAAGCGAAGCCCGGCAGATCCCGGGGCGCACATCAGGCTCCCGGCACTGGTCCTCCAGTGCCGGGAGCCTTGCTCGTGCGCCTCGCTGTCGTCCCCGCGCAGGCCCCGGTCAGACCGCTGCGAGGCCCTCGGCGAGCAGGAGGAGCCCGATCGCGGCGATGACGACGGCCATGACCGCGGCGGCATTGCGCTCCAGCGCGCTCCGGGTGCGGGCGAGGGGCCCCACGACGCGTTCCCCCAGGACGAGCCGGAGCAGGACGGGCAGCAGGACCGTGCTCGCGGCACAGGCGGTGAACAGCGCCACCGCGGACACGGCACCGGACGGGGTCGGATCCTCGGTCGCGACGGCGATGCCGGCCGCGGCGGACAGCAGGAAGATCTTCGGGTTGAGGAGGGAGAGCATCAGCCCCAGCCGGGCTGCCCGGGCCGGGGTGGCGTCCGAGAGCAGCCGCATCCAGCCGGGCGCCGCCTTGCCGTGCCGGACCCGCCACTGCCGGATGCCCAGCAGGACCAGGAGCACGCCCACCCCGATCCGCACCCAGGCGGTCCACGACTGCTCGCTGCCGAACCGCTGCACCAGCGGGGTCAGCGCCACGCACACCGAGACCGGCACCGCGACGCCGGCCACCCAGCCAGCCAGGAAGGCGCCGCCGGCCGCGTGCGCCCTGGGGGCGAACTGCATGAAGAGCGCGGGAATGAGCGTGAACGGCGACAGGGCGATCACCAGGGCGAGGAGGACGACTTCCGCGGTCACCGCGGGCTCCGGAGGCCGGGCCGCTGCATCACGGGCGCATCCCCGGAAGCCGCCGCGGGGGGAATGACTTCGTCGAGGACCGAGCCGATCCGTTCCCATGTCCCGGTGTCCCTCTCCACGGCCGGCAGCTCGGTGTCCGCTCCGGTGGTCCACGACCGGGCGACGGTGACGGGATCCTCGCCCGTCGCGCCGGCGGCCAGCGCGGCGGCTCCGAGGGCGACGTGTTCGGTGCGGGTGGGGAGGACCAGCGGACGCCCGGAGAGCCATCGGACGGTGTCCCGCCAGGAGCGGCCGGCCGCGCCGCCTCCGACGAGGCGGAGGGGGAGCGTGGTCGTGCCCGGGTCGGCGGGGTCGAGGCCGCCGGCGAGCAGTAGGTCGTCCAGTGCCCGCAGCAGGGTGAAGACCGCGCCTTCGTAGGCGGCGCCGGGCAGTTGCTGCGGGGTGGTGGTGTGGCGTAGGCCGGTCAGCATTCCCGACGCCCCGGCAGGTCGGGCGTGCGTTCCCCGTCCAGATGGGGCAGCAGGACCACCTCTCCTCCGGGTGCGGTGTCGTCGCGGTCCAGCCCCAGCGACGTGCACATCTTCTTGACGGCGAGGGTGCAGTTGAGCGTGCAGGCCAGGGGGAGGTACGTGCCGTCCGCCGCGGCGAAGCCCGCGACCTGTGGGAGACCCAGTGTGCGGGGCCTGTCCGCGGTGACGGCGAAGGCGGTGCCGGACGTGCCCAGACTGACCACCGGATGGCCGAGGAGGCCGGACTTCCCGAGCCCCAGCCCCACCGCGGCGGCGACCTCGGGAAGCAGCCCGGGGACAGCCCGAGGAACTCCAGCAGTTCGGGGTCGTAGGCACCCAGACGGGTGTCGAACCAGCCGGTGCCGGAGGCGTCGCCCGGGTCGGTCACCGCCGCACCGCACAGCCGTTCGGTCAGGAAGCCGTGGGGGAGCCGGACCGCCGTGCATTCCGCGGCCGTGCCGGGTTCGTTCTGGCGCAGCCAGAGCCATTTCGCGGCGGTGAGGGAGGTGACCGGAACCGATCCGGTGCGGGCGCTCCACGCGTCCGCACCGCCCAGTATGTCCCTCGGGCGAGGCTGCCGGGCCCGGCGGTGACGGCTCTCCCGAGCGCATCCCACCACACCTCCGGATCGGTCTCGCGCACCGCTCGACCCGGTGGAGAGCGTTCACCGTCTGGCGGAGCTGGGCGCTTACGGAGTGACGTTCCACGACGACGACCTGGTGCCACCGGGCGCCGGAGACGAGGAACGGCACACCGCCCTCACGCGGTTCCGCAAGGCGCTGGACGGGACCGGCATGACCGTTCCGGGGAGGACGGGAAGGCACCGAATCCGGTGCGGCGAAAGACGTCCGGGCCGCACTGGAGCGCATGAAGGAGGCGGTCGGCCTCCTCGCCGAGCACGTCCGGGAACGGGGCCACGACATCAGGTTCGCGATCGAGCCCAAGCCGAACGAGCCGCGCGGCGACATCCTCCTTCCCACGGTCGGCCACGCCCTCGCCTTCATCGAACGCCTGGAGCGGCCCGAACTGTTCGGTGTCAACCCCGAGACCGGCCACGAGCAGATGGCCGGACTGAACTTCCCGCACGGCATCGCACAGGCACTGTGGGCGGGCAAGTTGTTCCACATCGACCTCAACGGCCAGAACGGCGCCAAATACGACGAGGACCTGCGCTTCGGCACCGGTGACCCCAGGCAGGCGTTCTGCCGTGAGGACGAAGATCGCCGCGGCCTGCGCCGCCTACGGGGTGAGGACGACCTTGACGGCGTCCTGCCCGCCGAGGTCGTCCAGCGCGTCGTGGATCCGGTCGAACGGACGGGTGTGGGTGATCAGCCGCTCGAACGGGATCCGGTCGTGCTGCCGGAGCAGCGCCATGGCCTCCGCGAACGAGCGCGGAGGGTTGAAACTCATGCCGATCAGGCGCACGTTGCGCCGGCAGATGTCACGGGCCGGATCGACGGTGATGCCGCTGTCCCCCGGCACGATGTTGCCCACCTCGATCACCGTTCCCAGTCGGCGCACCATGCCCAGCGCCTCCGCCATGGCGGCGGGCCGGCTCGCGCAGTCGATCACGAGGTCGGCGCCCCGGCCGCGGGTCAGGTCGAGCACGGCCCGTCGCCGCGCGTCCGGGTCGAGTCCGGCCGTGTCCAGGACCACGTCCATGCCGATGTCCTTCGCCGCAGACAGACGGCCCGGACGCGATCCGGAGACCACCACCGTGCCGACACCGAGATGACGGAGCACCAGACCGGTGAGCAGGCCGACGGCACCGGCACCGAGCACCACCGCGGTGGCGTCGCTCGTCAGCGTCTCGTCCCAGGTGCCCGACGGGGTCCTGGCCAGGTCCACCGCGCGCACGGCCACGCCCAGGGGGTCGAGCAGGGACGCGACCTCCGCGGGCAGGTGCTCGGGGACCCGCCACAGGTACGTGCCCGGCATGACCACGAGGTGCCGTCCGAAGCCTCCGGTGAGGGCGGGGCCGTCGTCCGCGGCGCTCCGGTCGCCCTCCAGGCCGAGGTCCTCCAGGGGAATGCCGTAGACGAACGCTCCGGTGCAGGTGGCGGCCCCGGGGCCGAATCGCCTGCACTCCAGACATGTGTGGCACGGCACCCAGGGGAACAGGGCCACCGAGTCGCCTTCCGCCAGCGGCGTGTCGTCCGCGTCCTGCCGCGGGTGGCCGCTGCCGAACGCGACCACCCGTCCCACGATCTCGTGCCCCAGTACGGTGGGCCTGAGGGGATCGCGGGAGACCAGGTGCTGGTCCGTTCCGCAGATCCCGTTGGCGGTCACCTCCAGGAGCAGTCC
>NZ_JBHWBP010000304.1:0-9340 GCF_042735575.1 Streptomyces sp. NPDC059564
CGCCCCCGGGGGGGGGGGGGGGGGGGCCGGGGGGGGGGGGGGGGGGGGCGGGGGGGGGGGGGCGGCCCCCCCCCCCCCCCCCCCGGCGACGGCGTCGCGCGGGGCGGACCCCCACCCCCACCCGGCCAGGGTCACCGCACGGAACGCAGGTGCACCACATCCCCCGCCCCCACGGCCTCCCGCCCCCCTTCCAGGGTCCGGATCACCAGCCGCCCGTCCGCATCCACCGCTTCGGCCGTTCCGGTGAGCGTGCGCCCGCCCGGCAGCTCCGCGCGGACATGACGGCCCAGCGTCGCGCAGCCCGCCGCGTACACCTCCTGGAGCCCGCTCTCCGCAGGATCACCGCCCGCCTCGCGCCAGTTCCCGTACAGCTCCTCCAGCGACCGCAGCACGGCCTTGAGCAGCGGCTCCCGGTCCGTGACGGAGGCCTTCGCCAGCAGCAGCGACCCCGCGGCCGGTACGGGCAGCTCGTCCTCCGTGAGCGTGACGTTGAGCCCGATCCCCACGACGACCCCTCCCCCAGAGCCTTCGGCCGGGGAGGGACCCCCTGCGACCCGCTCCGCGAGGATCCCGCCGGTCTTGCGCTCTTCCCCGTCCACCCCGACCAGCAGGTCGTTGGGCCACTTGAGCACCGCGTCCACGCCCGCCGCCCGGGACAGCCCCTGCGCCGTGGCGACCCCGGCCAGCAGCGTCAGCCACCCCCACCGCTCCTGCGGCACGCCCCCGCCCGGCTTGAGCAGGACGGAGAAGAACAGCCCGGACCGGGCCGGAGCCGTCCACGTACGGTCCAGCCGGCCGCGCCCGGCGGTCTGCTCCTCGGCGACCAGTACGGCCCCCTCCGGCAGCGACGCGGCCCGCGCCGCGAGATCGGTGTTGGTGGACCCGGTGGCGGGGACCACCTCCAGGGAGGTCCACAGCCCGCCCTCGACGACGAGGGCCCGCCGCAGGGCCGCGGCATTGAGGGGAGGCCGGTCCAAGCTCGACCAGCGTCCGGCGGAAGCTCCGGCTGAGGGCTCAGATGACATGATCGGATTCCTTATGTCGCCGTACGTGACCCTTTGACCCGGGTTTGTATTCGGATCCTGACTGACCCTAGCTTCCGGGCTGTGGGGAATTCTGCGGTAAAGGGGGCATTCAGATTCCGTTTCTACCCGGACGACGCGCAGGCGACGGAACTGTCGAGGACGTTCGGGTGCGTACGGAAGGTGTACAACCTGGCCCTCGCCGCCCGCACCGAGGCCTGGACGCGTCAGGAACGCACGAACTACGCCCAGACCTCCGCGATGCTCACCTCCTGGAAGCGGACCGAGGAGCTGGCTTATCTGGGCCAGGTCTCCTGCGTCCCCCTCCAGCAGGCCCTGCGGCATCTCCAGAGTGCGTTCGTCGCCTTCTGGGGGCGGCGATCGAGGTATCCGCGGTTCAAGTCGAAGAGGAAGTCCCGCGCGAGCGCCGAGTACACCCGCTCCGCCTTCCGTCTCCGCGACGGCGAACTCACACTCGCCAAGATGGCGGACCCACTGCCCGTCGTCTGGTCGCGCCGGATACCGGAAGGCAGCGAGCCGACCACGGTGACTCGTGCGCGAAAACCAAACGCTCGTGATCGAGGACCTCACCGTCCGCAACATGCTCAAGAACCACAAGCTCGCCCGTGCCATCACGGACGCGGCTTGGCGTGAGCTGCGGTCGATGCTGGAGTACAAGACGGCCTGGTACGGGCGCGAGCTGATCACCGTCGACCGGTGGTTCCCCAGCACACACCTGTGCTCGGTCTGCGGGGCCATCGCCGACAAGATGCCCCTCAAAGTGCGCGAGTGGACATGCGAGCAGTGCGGGACGACCCACGGCCGCGATGAGAACGCGGCGATCAACCTTCTGGCCGCCGGGCAGGCGGCCTCTGCCTGTGGAGCGGGCGTAAGACCTCGCCGGGGTCTCTCCCGGACGGGGCAGCGCGCGACGAAGCAGGAAGCCCCGCCCGCGAGGGTGGGAGCGCCTTCCCCTAGGGAAGGCGGCGATGCCAAGCAAGCCAATGCAGGTGTGTCAAACGCCGCACTGCCGAGCGCCATGCCCGCCGATACGCTACGCACCAGTAGCCAGCAGCAGTCATCCAATTGACCAGGCAGTTGACACCACACAGGGAGCCGCGACCCCGATGTCACAACCCTCAGAGCCGATCGACATGCACACGACCGCGGGCAAGCTCGCGGATCTCAGGCGCCGCGTCGAGGAAGCCACCCACGCCGGTTCCGAGAGGGCCGTCGAGAAGCAGCACGCCAAGGGCAAGCTGACGGCCCGTGAGCGGGTGGCGCTGCTGTTGGACGAGGGGTCCTTCGTAGAGCTGGACGAGTTCGCCCGGCACCGCTCCACCAACTTCGGGCTGGAGAAGACCCGTCCGTACGGCGACGGCGTCGTCACCGGCTACGGCACGGTGGACGGCCGGCCGGTGGCCGTGTTCTCGCAGGACTTCACCGTCTTCGGCGGGGCCCTCGGCGAGGTCTACGGCCAGAAGATCATGAAGGTGATGGACTTCGCGCTGAAGACCGGCTGCCCGCTCGTCGGCATCAACGACTCCGGCGGCGCCCGCATCCAGGAGGGCGTCAGCGCGCTCGGCATGTACGGCGAGATCTTCCGCCGCAACGTCCACGCCTCCGGCGTGATCCCGCAGATCAGCCTGGTCGTCGGGCCCTGTGCCGGCGGGGCCGTGTACTCCCCGGCCATCACCGACTTCACCGTCATGGTCGACCAGACCTCGCACATGTTCATCACCGGCCCGGACGTCATCAAGACGGTCACCGGCGAGGACGTCGGCTTCGAGGAGCTCGGCGGGGCGCGCACCCACAACTCCACCTCGGGCGTCGCGCACCACATGGCGGGCGACGAGAAGGACGCCATCGAGTACGTCAAGTCCCTGCTGGCGTACCTGCCGTCGAACAACCTCTCCGAGCCGCCCGCGTTCCCGGAGGAGGCGGACACCGAGGTCTCCGCGTCCGACCTGGAGCTCGACACGCTGATCCCCGACAGCGCGAACCAGCCGTACGACATGCACACCGTGATCGAGCACGTGCTGGACGACGGCGAGTTCCTGGAGACGCAGTCGCTGTTCGCCCCGAACATCCTCACCGGCTTCGGCCGCGTCGAGGGGCACCCGGTGGGCATCGTCGCCAACCAGCCGATGCAGTTCGCCGGCTGCCTGGACATCAACGCCTCCGAGAAGGCGGCGCGGTTCGTGCGGACCTGCGACGCGTTCAACGTCCCGGTGCTGACCTTCGTCGACGTACCGGGCTTCCTGCCGGGCACCGACCAGGAGTACAACGGAATCATCCGGCGCGGCGCGAAGCTGATCTACGCGTACGCCGAGGCGACCGTCCCCCTGATCACCGTCATCACCCGCAAGGCCTTCGGCGGCGCCTACGACGTCATGGGCTCCAAGCACCTCGGCGCGGACCTGAACCTGGCCTGGCCGACCGCCCAGATCGCCGTGATGGGCGCGCAGGGAGCGGTGAACATCCTCCACCGGCGCACGATCGCCGAAGCGGAGGAGAATGAGGTCGAGGAGGTCCGCGCCCGGCTGATCAGCGAGTACGAGGACGCGCTGCTCAACCCGTACACGGCCGCCGAGCGCGGTTACGTCGACGCGGTGACCATGCCGTCCGAGACCCGCGCCCACGTGGTGAAGGGGCTGCGCCAGCTGCGCACCAAGCGGGAGTCGCTGCCCCCGAAGAAGCACGGCAACATCCCCCTCTAGGCCCCGAGGAGCTCACTGTGATGATCAAGGTCGTCAAGGGCAACCCGACCCCCGAGGAGCTGGCCGCCGCACTGGCGGTGGTCCAAGCGCGCGCGGCGGCGCTGGCCTCGGCCCCGTCGGGCGCGCCCCGGGTCCCGGACGAGTGGGCGTCCCCGCGCCGCGTGGCGCGGGCGCGCCTGCCGCAGCCGGGCCCGCACGCGTGGGGCCGTACGTACTGGCCCGCCCAGGGCTGAACCCGCTCCGCACCATCGGACGCCGTCGCGGGCGGCCGGCCCCCGGCCCGGCCGCCCGCACCCGCACGGCCCGCGCCGCCTTCGCTACGATCTTGCCCTCGGGCAGGACCAAGGGGGCGGATGTCATGAACGGGCCAAACAGCGGACCGGACCACGGAACCGGAACCGGGCACGGCGCGCTGCGCCCGCTGACGGCGGGCGATCCGCGCGAGATCTCCGGATACGGACTGCTCGCCCGCATCGGCGAGGGCGGCATGGGCTCCGTCTACCTCTCCCGCACCCGGGGCGGCCGGCCGGTGGCCCTGAAGATGATCCGCCGCGAGTACGCGGGGGACCCGGGCTTCAGGCGCCGCTTCGAGCAGGAGGTGCAGGCGTCGCAGCAGGTCCGCGGCTACCACCTCGTACCGGTGCTGGACTACGACACGCAGGGCGAGCAGCCCTGGCTGGCCACCGCCTACGTGGCGGGCCTGCCGCTGGACGAGGCGCTGGACGCCTTCGGACCGCTGCCGCTGGCCGCGGCCCTGCAGCTGGTGGCGTGCGTGGCGCGGGCGCTGGAGTCCGTACACGCCGCGGGGATCGTCCACCGGGACCTCAAGCCGGGCAACATCATGCTGGCCGCGGACGGGCCGTGGGTGATCGACTTCGGCATCGCGCGCGCCGCCGAGAGCACGCGCCTCACGCACAGCGGGGGCTTCGTCGGCACTCCGCAGTTCATGTCCCCCGAGCAGGGCGTCGGCGGGGACGTCACGGCGGCGAGCGACGTGTTCGCGCTCGGCCTGATCGCCGCGGTGGCCGCGACCGGCCGCCACCCGTACGGCGAGGGCGGCGCGCTGACGGTGGCGACGCAGATCGCCAACACGGCCGTGCGGCCGCCGGACCTGTCGGGGTACCCGGACTGGCTGCGCCCGCTGCTGGCGGGCGTGCTCGCCGCGGACCCGGCCGCGCGGCCGACGCCGGCCGAGCTCGTACGGCAGTGCGAGCGCCTGACGGGCCTCGAAACGTCGGCTCTCGCGGGCTGGCTGCCGGAGCCCTGGGCCGCGGCGGTCGCGGCCCGCGAGGCCGAGCTGGGCCGCCTTCCGGCGGCGGGCACGGCGGCCGGCACGGCGGCGGGCGCGGCGGCGGGCCCCGCGCCCGCGTACGCCCCCACGTACGTCCCCACGCAGGCGAGCGGCCCCGGCTCCGGGCCCGTCCCGCCGCCGGTGCACGGCGCCCCGACGCAGGCACCCCCGCAGGCACCGCCCTTCCCTACCACCCCGCCCGCCACCGCACGCGGCAACCGGACCGGGCTGCTCGTCGGGGCGGCCGTGGGCCTGCTCGGCGTGATCGCGGGCGCCGCATGGGCGGTGTCCGGCGGCTCGGACACCGGGAACGACGGCAACGACAAGCCGCGGGCCGCCGATCGGGGGCAGGAGCAGCCGCAGCAGGACACGGCGGCCAAGCCGTCCGCCCAGAGCTCCCCGAAGCCGTCGCAGCCCGCCGCGTACGAGCCGGTCTTCACGGACAAGCCCCTGCTCATCGGGCCGCCGGGCGATTCGATGGTCACCGTCGACCTGGACGCCCCCAAGGTCTCGCCGAACGGCGCCGACAGCGACAAGGACATCGAGCTCTACTACATCCGGCAGCACATGGTCTTCCGCAAGGCCATGGCCAAGTCGCCGGGCACCACCCCCGAGGTCTGCCGCCAGGCCGTGGACACCGGGCCGCTGCCCGCCGAGCTCTCCGACACGGCGCTCATCAAGGACGAGGCCATCGTCAAGGGCGACGTCCTGTGCTCGGTGACGTCCAAGGGCAATCTCGCGATGTTCCAGGTCACCGAGGTCAAGCCGACGGGGAAGCCGTCCGACCCGCCCGCCTACGCCGGCAAGCTCACGCTCTGGAAGCCGCCCGCCGACGCCAAGCCGTAGGACGGCCCCGGAAGATGGTGCGAACGGACGGTGGCGGCTGAGTACGGGTACTCAGGCGCCACCGCCGTACCGGGGCAAGGATCGGAGCATGCTCTGGTCAGACCCGAAGGACGAGCCGCCCAAGGACATGCGCGATGTCCAGGCGATGCTCCGGCGGCTGCTCGTCGTGCTCGCCCTGGCGATGGTCGTCGGGGTGTACGTGCTCGGCGTCGCCCCGTTCTAGCCGCGCCCTACGATGACCCCATGACCGCCACGCCACAGCGCACGCTCGTCCTCGCCTCCGCCTCTCCCGCCCGGCTGAACCTGCTGCGGCAGGCCGGGCTGGCCCCGCACGTGATCGTCAGCGGTTTCGACGAGGACACGCTGAACCACGACAACCCGGCCGATCTGGCCCTGGCCCTGGCCGAGGCCAAGGCGGGCGTGGTGGCGGGCCTGGAGGAGGCCGCGGGCGCGCTGGTGATCGGCTGTGACTCGGTGCTGGAGCTGGACGGCGAGGCGCTCGGCAAGCCGGCGGACGCGACGGAGGCCACCACCCGCTGGAAGTCGATGCGCGGGCGGTCCGGCGTCCTGCGCACGGGGCACTGCGTGATCGACACGACGACCGGGCGTCAGGTCTCGGCGACCGCCTCCACGACGGTCCGCTTCGGCGAGCCGACGGACGCGGAAGTGGCGGCGTACGTGGCGAGCGGCGAGCCGCTGCACGTCGCCGGGGCGTTCACCCTGGACGGCCTGTCGGCGCCGTTCATCGACGGCATCGACGGGGACCCGGGCAACGTCATCGGCCTGTCGCTGCCGCTGCTGCGCTCCCTGCTGGGAGAACTGGGCGTGTCCATCACGGACTTGTGGGCCTGAGCTCCTTGACGGGTCCTGGCTCGTCCCGGCCCCCGGCGTAGAGCGTCAGGGTCAGGACGAGCAGGCACAGGATCAGCATCGTCGCCGCGAAGGCGCCCCAGCCGACGAGCCCGACCGCCAGCGCGCCGAGCAGGACGTGGGTCAGGGCGGCGGCGACGATCACGACGCGGGCGAAGCGTCCGGGCGCCCGGTCCCGCAGGGCGGCCACGGCGAGCAGGACGGCGCACAGCAGCAGGAAGGCGCCCATGGCCGCCCCCAGCCCGTAGGTCGCCGTGGACATGACGTCCGGGTCCATGCCGGCGATGGACATCGACTGGTTGGCGGTGGTCTTCCCCAGGACGACGTGGACGAGGACCAGGACCGCCGCCTCCACGGCCAGCGCGAGCGCGCCGAGCCCGGCAACGAGTCTGCGCAGCACGACGCCCCCATCCCCCGCACGCCACAAGCGTGTTCGACGTCCTGGAGGCTACTAACGAGTAAACCTGCGGACAAGGGGTCGGGACGGCTTCGTTACGGGAGCCTTCCGTGACGGCCCTCACTCAAAGAATGCATAGGCCGTTCGTAGGGACTCGACAAAGAATCAGCGGGGGCCGCTGACCCGCAGAACAGAGACCTGATCCGCGCAACGGGGTTACTGTGCAGTCGGGGATCTCCCTGACCTGGGGCGACACAAGGGCTTTCGCACTATGAGGACGCTCGCATCACGCTCTGTGTGGGCAAGCTCACCACCGGGGAAGGGTCGAAAGGCCGTGTCGGCTGTCCCTAAACTCAGCTTGTTTCAAGGAGGGAGCCATCGTGCGCAAGGTGCTCATCGCCAACCGTGGCGAAATCGCTGTCCGCGTTGCCCGGGCCTGCCGGGATGCCGGGATCGCGAGCGTAGCCGTCTACGCCGATCCGGACCGGGACGCCCTGCACGTCCGCGCGGCAGACGAAGCTTTCGCGTTGGGCGGTGACACCCCGGCCGCCAGCTACCTCGACATCGCGAAGGTCCTGCAGGCCGCCGCAGACTCCGGGGCGGACGCCATCCACCCCGGATACGGCTTCCTGTCGGAGAACGCGGAGTTCGCCCAGGCCGTCCTGGACGCCGGGCTGACCTGGATCGGCCCGCCCCCGCAGGCCATCCGCGACCTGGGTGACAAGGTCGCCGCCCGCCACATCGCCCAGCGTGCCGGCGCCCCGCTGGTCGCGGGCACCCCCGACCCGGTCTCCGGCAGCGACGAGGTCGTCGCCTTCGCCGAGGAACACGGGCTGCCGATCGCGATCAAGGCCGCGTTCGGCGGCGGCGGCCGCGGCCTGAAGGTCGCCCGCACCCTCGAAGAGATCCCCGAGCTCTACGACTCGGCGGTCCGCGAGGCCGTCGCCGCCTTCGGGCGCGGCGAGTGCTTCGTCGAGCAGTACCTCGACAAGCCCCGCCACGTGGAGACCCAGTGCCTGGCCGACTCCCACGGCAACGTGGTCGTCGTCTCCACCCGTGACTGCTCGCTGCAGCGCCGCCACCAGAAGCTGGTGGAGGAGGCCCCCGCGCCGTTCCTGAGCGAAGCCCAGAACGCGGAGCTGTACGCCGCCTCCAAGGCCATCCTCAAGGAAGCCGGCTACGTCGGCGCCGGCACGGTCGAGTTCCTCGTCTCCGCCGACGGCCTGATCTCCTTCCTGGAGGTCAACACCCGCCTCCAGGTCGAGCACCCGGTCACCGAAGAGGTCTCCGGCATCGACCTGGTCCGCGAGATGTTCCGCATCGCCGACGGCGAGGAGCTCGGCTACGGCGACCCCGTCCTGCGCGGCCACTCCATCGAGTTCCGCATCAACGGCGAGGACCCGGGCCGCGGCTTCCTGCCCGCCCCCGGCACCGTCACCAAGTTCGCCGCGCCCGCCGGCCCCGGTGTCCGCCTGGACACCGGCGTCGAGTCCGGCTCGGTCATCGGCCCCGCCTGGGACTCGCTCCTGGCCAAGCTGATCGTCACCGGCGCCACCCGCGAGCAGGCCCTCCAGCGGGCGGCCCGCGCGCTGGCCGAGTTCGAGGTCGAGGGCATGGCCACCGCCATCCCCTTCCACCGCGCGGTCGTCGCCGACCCCGCCTTCGCGCCCACGGACGGCAGCCCCTTCACCGTCTTCACGCGGTGGATCGAGACCGAGTTCGTCAACGAGATCCCGGCCTTCGTCGTTCCGGCGGCCGAGGACACCGAGGACGAGCCCGGCCGCGAGACCGTGGTCGTCGAGGTCGGCGGCAAGCGCCTGGAGGTCTCCCTCCCGTCCTCGCTGGGCATGACCCTGGCCCGCACCGCCGCCGCCGGCGGGGCCAAGCCCAAGCGCCGCGCCGCCAAGAAGTCCGGCCCGGCCGCCTCCGGCGACACCCTCGCCTCGCCCATGCAGGGCACGATCGTGAAGGTCGCGGTCGAGGAGGGCCAGCAGGTCAACGAGGGCGACCTGATCGTGGTCCTGGAGGCCATGAAGATGGAACAGCCCCTCAACGCGCACCGCTCGGGCACCATCGTGGGCCTGAGCGCGGAGGTCGGCGCCTCCCTCACCTCCGGCGCCACCATCTGCGAGATCAAGGACTGACCCGCGGGATCCCCGCGGCACACACGACGAGGCCCCGCCCGGGGAAACCG
>NZ_JBHWBP010000305.1:0-9339 GCF_042735575.1 Streptomyces sp. NPDC059564
ATGACATCCTGGTCAGGGACCTCCCCTACATCCCGGTCTTCACCTACATGTCCGCGACCGCCTTCTCCAAGTCCGTGAAGAACGTCGAGGTCGACGCCCAGGGCCTCATCGACCTGGCGAACGTGGAGCTCGACTAATCGGGTTGCGCCCTCCTTCCGGCGCGGCCGAGAGTGGGCGGATGACCGACACTCTGACCGTCCGGCCCGCCGGACCCGGGGACGCCTCCGACATCTGCGCGCTCCTCAACGCCGTCGACGTCATCGAGATCGGCAGACCCGAAACCGACCTGGGCACCGTCGAGGCCGATCTCAACCACCCCGGCGTGGACCTGGCCACCGACTCCTGGCTCGCCCACCGGGGCGGCCGGCTCGTCGCGTACGCCCTGGTCTGGAACGACTCCGGGCCGGGCCGGATCGACTGCGACCACTACGTCCTGCCCGGCGATCCCGAGGCCGCCGTCCGGCTGCTGGAGCTGATGGAGGCCCGCGCCCGCGCGATGGCCGCCGGGGCCGGGCAGCCGCGGCTGCGGCTCCAGCTCAACGTCGAACCCACCCTCGACCTCGCCCTCCTCACCCGGCGCGGCTACCGCACCGTGCGCCACTACCAGGTGATGACCCGCGGCCTCACCCCCGCCGACGCCGCGCCCGCAGCGCCCGCCGGGCTGACCCTGCGCCACTGCGGAGCCGACGAGGCCGACCGCCGCCGGGCCCACGCCCTGGTCGAGGAGACCTTCGCCGCCCACTTCGGCCATGTCGACCGCGCGTACGATGCGTGGCTGGACCACCTCGACGCCCGGGCCCTCGACTGGTCGCTGGTGTGGATCGCGAGCCTGCCCGGGGAGGGCGACGCGGCCGTCCTGCTCACCCGCGACGACCGCACCAGCATGGGCTGGATCAGCCACATCGGCGTACGCGAGGACCTGCGCGGCCGCGGCCTCGGCGGCTTCCTGCTCCGCCACGCCTTCGCCGCCTACACCGCCCGCGGCCGCGACACGCTGGGCCTCGGAGTGGACACCGCGAACGAAACCGGCGCACTCGCGCTCTATGAGGCGCACGGCATGCGGCTGCACTACGCCGTCGACACCTGGGAGCTGCCCATGCACCCCCAGGGGTGACAGCCGGGGGACGCGAGGGTGCAATCGGTCGAACCGAGGGTGTTCCGGGACTTCCATGGGGTGACATAGGCCCCTAAGCGAGTTTTGGTACCCCTAGGAGGCACTCCATGCGCGGAGCCACCCACGCCAAGTGGGCCGCATGTGCGGTGGCCGTCGCCCTCGCGGCGACGGCCTGCGGCGGCGGGAGCGACAGTGGCGGCGGTGGCGGAGCCGAAGGGATCATCAGCTCCTCCTGGGGCGACCCGCAGAACCCGCTGGAGCCCGCCAATACCAACGAGGTACAGGGCGGCAAGGTCCTCGACATGCTCTTCCGGGGCCTCAAGCGCTACGACCCGAAGACCGGCGAGGCCAAGAACGTGCTCGCCCAGAAGATCGAGACCACGGACAGCCAGAACTTCACGATCACGCTGAACGACGGCTGGAAGTTCAGCAACGACGAGCCGGTCACCGCCCAGTCCTTCGTCGACGCCTGGAACTACGGCGCGGACGTGCGCAACAAGCAGAACAACGCGCCGTTCTTCTCCGACATCGTCGGCTACGCGGACCTGCACCCCGCCTCCGGCGAGCCCAAGGCCAAGACCATGTCCGGCCTGGTCGTCAAGGATCCCAAGACCTTCACCGTCGCCCTGAAGTCGAAGTTCTCCACCTGGCCCGAGACCCTCGGCTACCAGGCCTTCTCGCCGCTGCCCAAGACCTTCTTCACCGATCACGCCGCCTGGCTGGACAAGCCCGTCGGCAACGGCCCGTACACGGTGGACTCGTACACCAAGGGCACCGGCATGAAGCTGCGCAAGTGGGACGGCTACACCGGCGTGGACAAGGCCCAGAACGGCGGCGTCGACCTCAAGGTCTACACCGACAACAACACCGCGTACACGGACCTGATCTCCGGCAACCTCGACCTGGTCGACGACGTCCCGGCGCAGCAGCTCAAGAACGTCAAGAACGACCTCGGCGACCGGTACATCAACCAGCCCGCCCTCATCATCCAGACCCTGACCTTCCCGCTGTACGACCCGCAGTGGAGCAAGGAGGGCATGGAGAAGGTCCGCCGGGGCATCTCGATGGCCATCAACCGCGACGAGATCACCGAGCAGATCTTCCGCGAGACCCGCACGCCCGCCAAGGACTGGACCTCACCGGCCCTCGGGGCCAAGGGCGGATTCAACGCCACCCTCTGCGGCGACGCCTGCAAGTACGACCCCGTGGCCGCCAAGAAGCTCATCCAGGAGGCCGGCGGCCTGCCCGGCGGCAAGGTCACGCTGACCTCCAACGTGGACACCGGCTCGCACCGCGACTGGATGGACGCCGTCTGCAACAGCGTCAACAACGCGCTCGGCGAGGGCCCGGTCTGCACGGTCAACCCCATCGGCACCTTCGCCGACTTCCGCAACCAGCAGAGCTCCTTCAAGCTCACCGGCCCCTTCCGCTCGGGCTGGCAGGCCGACTACCCGCTGATCCAGAACTTCCTGCAGCCGCTGTACTACACCGGCGCCTCCTCCAACTACGGCAAGTTCAGCGACCCGGCCTTCGACAAGCTCGTCGACGAGGCCAACCAGGAGAGCGACGCCACCCAGGCGATCGCGAAGTTCCAGGACGCCGAGAAGATCCTCGCCGAGCAGATGCCCTCCATCCCGCTCTGGTACCAGAACGGCAGCGCCGGGCACTCCGAGCGGATCTCCGACGTCGCCCTGAACCAGTTCAGCGTCCCGGTCTACGACCAGATCAAGGTCAGCTGACCCCTCTTCGGATCGATCCTGGAGCAGTCCATGGGACGTTATGTGATCCGGCGGCTGCTCCAGATGATCCCGGTGTTCATCGGCAGCACGTTCCTGATCTTCTTCATGGTGTACGCGCTCGGCGACCCGGTGGCGGCCCTCTTCGGGGACAAGGCCCCCGACCCCGCCACCGCCGCGCGGATCCGCAAGGACCTCTACCTCGACCAGCCCCTGTGGAAGCAGTACCTGCACTACATGGGCCAGATCTTCCAGGGAGACTTCGGCACCGCCTTCAACGGGCAGAGCGTCACCGATCTGATGGCCTCCGCCTTCCCGGTCACCCTGCGCCTGACCATCGTCGCGATCTTCTTCGAGATCGTCATCGGCATCACCCTCGGCGTGATCAGCGGGCTGCGCCGGGGCAAGTCCGTCGACACCTCGGTGCTGGTGCTCACCCTCGTCGTCATCTCGGTGCCCACCTTCGTCACCGGCTACCTGCTCCAGTACCTCTTCGGCGTCAAATGGGGCTGGGTGCGGCCCACCGTCTCCCCGGACGCGCCCTTCAACGAGCTGATCCTGCCGGGCATCGTCCTCGCCCTCGTCTCGCTCGCGTACGTCACCCGGCTCTCCCGCACCTCCATCGCCGAGAACGTCAAGGCCGACTACGTCCGCACCGCCACCGCCAAGGGCCTGCCGCGCCGCCGCGTCGTCACCCGCCACCTGCTGCGCAACTCCCTGATCCCCGTCGTCACCTTCATCGGCACCGACATCGGCGCGCTGATGGGCGGAGCCATCGTCACCGAGCGGATCTTCAACATCCACGGCGTCGGCTACGAGCTCTACCAGGGCATCCTGCGCAACAACGCCCCGACGGTGGTCGGCTTCGTGACCATCCTCGTCATCGTCTTCCTGCTGGCGAACCTGCTCGTCGACCTGCTCTACGCGGTCCTGGACCCGAGGATCCGTTATGCCTGAGCCCGAGCGCCCCGAAGGACCCGGAGGCTACGACCCCGTGGGACCCGCCCCCGGCGAAGCGATGTCGCCCACCGGCCAGGGAGGGGGCATGGACCTCGCCCTGGAGGAAGCCGAGAGCCTGGAGAAGGCCCCCGGACCCGACACCGGCCCGAGGGAGAAGGCGAGGTCCCTCTGGTCCGACGCCTGGCACCAGCTGCGCCGCAACCCCGTCTTCATCGTCTCCTCCCTGATGATCCTCTTCCTCGTGATCATCGCCATCTGGCCCCAGCTCATCGCCGGCGGCGACCCCCTGCACTGCGACCTGTCCAAGTCCCAGCAGGGCTCCCAGCCCGGACACCCCTTCGGCTACGACACCCAGGGCTGCGACGTGTACACCCGTACCGTCTACGGGGCCCGCGCCTCCATCACCGTCGGCGTCTGCGCCACCCTCGGCGCCGCCCTGCTGGGCTCCGTACTCGGCGGGCTCGCCGGCTTCTTCGGCGGCTGGGGCGACTCCCTGCTCTCCCGGGTCGCCGACATCTTCTTCGGCATCCCCGTCATCCTCGGCGGCCTGGTCTTCCTCTCCGTGGTCACCAGCACCACCGTCTGGCCCGTCGTCGGCTTCATCGTGCTGCTCGGCTGGCCGCAACTCGCCCGCATCGCCCGCGGCTCGGTGATCACCGCCAAGCAGAACGACTACGTCCAGGCCGCCCGCGCCCTCGGCGCCGGCAACGCCCGCATGATGCTGCGGCACGTGGCTCCCAACGCCGTCGCCCCCGTCATCGTCGTCGCCACCATCGCGCTGGGCACCTACATCGCCCTCGAAGCCACCCTGTCGTTCCTCGGCGTCGGCCTGCGCCCGCCGACCGTCTCCTGGGGCATCGACATCTCCAACGCCGCCTCCCAGATCCGCAACGCACCGCACATGCTGCTCTACCCGGCCGGCGCCCTGAGCCTGACCGTGCTCGCCTTCATCATGCTCGGCGACGCGGTGCGCGACGCCCTCGACCCCAAGCTGCGCTGAGGAGTGAGCCGGCACATGCTGCTCGAAGTCCGCGACCTGCACGTCGAGTTCAAGACCCGCGACGGCGTCGCCAAGGCCGTCAACGGGGTGAACTACTCGGTCGACGAGGGCGAGACCCTCGCCGTGCTCGGCGAGTCCGGCTCCGGCAAATCGGTGACCGCCCAGGCCGTGATGGGGATCCTGGACGTGCCGCCGGGCCGGATCGCGGGCGGCGAGATCCTCTTCAAGGGCAAGGACCTCCTGAAGATGAAGGAGGACGAGCGCCGCAAGGTCCGCGGCGCCGAGATGGCGATGATCTTCCAGGACGCCCTCTCCTCCCTCAACCCCGTCCTCAGCGTCGGCGCCCAGCTGGGCGAGATGTACGAGGTCCACCGCGGGATGTCCCGCAAGGACGCCAAGGCCAAGGCCGTCGAGCTGATGGAGCGGGTGAAGATCCCGGCGGCGAAGGAACGGGTCGACGACTACCCGCACCAGTTCTCCGGCGGCATGCGCCAGCGCATCATGATCGCCATGGCGCTGGCCCTGGAGCCCTCCCTGATCATCGCCGACGAGCCCACCACCGCCCTCGACGTCACCGTCCAGGCCCAGGTCATGGACCTGCTCGCCGAGCTCCAGCGCGAACTCCACATGGGCCTGATCCTGATCACCCACGACCTCGGCGTCGTCGCCGACGTCGCCGACAAGATCGCCGTCATGTACGCCGGCCGCATCGTCGAAACCGCGCCCGTCCACGCCCTCTACAAGGCTCCCGCCCACCCCTACACCCGCGGCCTGCTGGACTCGATCCCGCGCCTGGACCAGAAGGGCCAGGAGCTCTACGCGATCAAGGGCCTGCCGCCGAACCTCCTCGCCATCCCGCCCGGCTGCGCCTTCAACCCGCGCTGCCCGATGGCCCGGGCCGCCTGCCGCGCCGAGGTCCCGCCGCTGGCGGAGGTCGCCCCGGACCGGGCCAGCGCCTGCTTCTTCTGGAAGGAGTGCCTCGGTGCCTGAGCCCATCCTGGAGGTCCGCGACCTCGTCAAGCACTACCCCCTCACCCGGGGCATCGTCTTCCGCAAGCAGATCGGCGCGGTCAAGGCCGTCGACGGGGTCTCCTTCGGCCTCGCCCGGGGCGAGACCCTCGGCATCGTCGGCGAGTCCGGCTGCGGGAAGTCCACCGTCGCCAAGATGCTGGTCAACCTGGAACGCCCGACCGCGGGAGCGATCTCGTACAAGGGCGAGGACATCACCAAGCTGTCCGGCAAGGCCCTGAAGGCCGTCCGCCGCAACATCCAGATGGTGTTCCAGGACCCGTACACCTCGCTGAACCCGCGCATGACGGTCGGCGACATCATCGGGGAGCCCTTCGAGATCCACCCCGAGGTGGCTCCCAAGGGCGACCGGCGCCGCAAGGTCCAGGAGCTCCTGGACGTCGTGGGTCTCAACCCGGAGTACATCAACCGCTACCCGCACCAGTTCTCCGGCGGCCAGCGCCAGCGCATCGGCATCGCCCGCGGCCTCGCCCTGCGGCCCGAGGTCATCGTCGCGGACGAACCCGTCTCCGCCCTCGACGTCTCCGTCCAGGCCCAGGTCATCAACCTCCTGGCGCGCCTGCAGGACGAGTTCGACCTCTCCTACGTGTTCATCGCGCACGACCTCTCGATCGTCCGGCACATCTCCGACCGGGTCGGGGTCATGTACCTCGGCCGGATCGTCGAGATCGGCACCGACACCCAGATCTACGACCACCCCACCCACCCGTACACCCAGGCGCTGCTCTCCGCCGTGCCCGTCCCCGACCCCGAGGCGCGCGCCCACCGCGAGCGGATCATCCTCACCGGCGACGTCCCCTCCCCGGCCAACCCGCCGTCCGGCTGCCCCTTCCGCACCCGGTGCTGGAAGGCCCGGCCGCGCTGCACCTCCGAGGTCCCGCTGCTGGCGGTCCCCGAGGTCTTCCCCTCGGGCCCGGCCGCCCACCCGTCGGCCTGTCACTTCGCGGCCGAGAAGCAGGTGGTGCCGCCCCCGCCCGCGGGGGAGGCGGGCGCGTAGGGGCCGTGGCGCCCGTCCGTCCGTTCCCCCGTCCGTCCGTCCGTTCGAGCGATTATTTTGCGCCACCGTGCGCAGACCCCCGCAGTCGTGTTCCGGCCACCCCAACGCGGCGTGCGTGGGGGCGACTTGACCGTTTCTGCCCCGACTTCCGGCCCGGGCGGACTGGCCGGAGCGCGACCTCGCGGGCCCCCTCGGCGAGCCGGGGCGGCGCGCCGCCCTTCCGTGCGGCCCCCGTATGCCCCCGGCCGTGCGCGGCATGCGCCCCTCGTGCTGCCGGAATTCGATCGATGCGCTGGTACGGATAGTTATGATCCGTAGCGCACGGTGGGTATGACTCCGCCGAGCACGAGTACGCGTACCGATGTCCGCTCGACGTGGAGGTGAAACGCCGTGGCACTCTCGATCTCGGCCGTGGTGCTACTGGCGATCGTCGTCTTCCTGCTGGTCCGGAGGTCGGGACTGAAGGCGGGGCACGCCTTTGTCTGCGTGCTGCTCGGGTTCTACCTGGCGAGCTCGACGATCGCTCCGACACTCAGCCAGCTCACGTCCAACGTGGCGAGCATGATCAGTGGCCTCAAGCTGTAGCTCCTGCTCGTAGGCTGGCCCCATGAACGGTCTTCCCGCCCGTCGTCTGCTCCTCGTGCACGCGCACCCGGACGACGAGTCGATCAACAACGGCGTCACCATGGCCAAGTACGCGGCCGAGGGTGCCCACGTCGCGCTGGTGACCTGCACGCTCGGCGAGGAGGGCGAGGTCATCCCGGCGGAGCTCGCGCACCTCGCGCCCGACCGCGACGACACCCTCGGCCCCTTCCGCGCCGGTGAACTCGCCGCCGCCATGAAGGAGCTGGGGGTCGCCGACCACCGCTTCCTCGGCGGCGCCGGCCGCTACCGGGACTCCGGGATGATGGGCGCCCCGCAGAACACCCGCCCGGGCGCCTTCTGGTCCGCCGACCTGGACGAGGCCGCCGGCCACCTCGCGGAGGTGATCCGGGAGCTGCGCCCGCAGGTGCTCGTCACCTACGACCCCGACGGCGGCTACGGGCACCCCGACCACATCCAGGCCCACCGGGTCGCCACCCGCGGCGCGGAACTGGCCGCCGAGGCCGCGTACCGCCCGGAGCTCGGCGCCCCGCACGCGGTCGCGAAGCTGTACTGGAACCGGGTCCCGCGCTCGGTGGCCGAGGAGGGCTTCGCGCACCTGCGCGCCACCGGCGCCGCCTTCCCCGGGATCGCGAGCCTCGACGACGTCCCCGGCGTGGTCGACGACGAGCGGATCACCGCCGAGATCGGCGATGACGACGACGGGCGGGCCCTGGCGTCGGCGAAGGCCGCGGCCATGCGCGCGCACGTGACCCAGGTGGCCGTGGACGGGCCCTTCTTCGCCCTCTCCAACGACCTGGCCCAGCCGCTGTTCGTCCGGGAGTACTACGAACTGGCCGCGGGCGAGCCGGGAGTCGCGGCCGGCAGTCGCGAGCGGGACCTCTTCGCGGGGGTGGAGGCGTGAGCACGCCCTGGACCCCCGGGCGGATCGCCGCCCTGCTCGGCCTGCTCGTCCTGGGCGCGCTCACCGGCGCGGCCGGCTGGCTCGTCGTGGACCTGTGGTTCCCGGCCGGGCTGCTGCTCGCGCTGCTGGCCCTCCTCGGCCTCTTCCTCGGCGCCCGGATCGCGCTCGGCTCGGGGATCGGGGTGGGGGCGGCCGCGGCAGGCTGGTTCCTGTCCTACGTCCTGCTCGGCCTCCCGCGCCCCGAAGGGGACTTCCTGCTCGGTTCCTCCGGGATCGGTATGTACGCATACCTTTTGGGGGGAAGTGTGGTCGCTGTGATCTGTGCCACGATGCACGGCCCCGTGCAGGGGCCCGTTTCGGCCTCCCGGCCCCGCGGATGACGGGCGGCTGAACTCCGCCGTTCTCCGATCGGGGACGGGTTGCGGGGGTTTGACGCACCCTCGGCAGGGGGCGCGCGGGGAGTGAAGAGGAACCCGGGATTCCCGGGGGACAGTTGCGTGCGGGCGGCGGCCAGTATGGTGGACGGGCCGCCGAGCTGCCCGCGCACGGTATGACGGGCGGCGGAGCCAACCGGGAGAACCTGCCTTGAGTCGTGAAACTGACAGTTCGTCCCCCGGGCCCCAAGGGCACGGTGGAGCCGCGTACCCCTCGGGTACCCCGCCGTACGGAACCGGCCACCCGTCCACGACTGTGCCGACCGGGCCCGGTGCGGCGACCGCCCCGGAGGAGAACCCTGTGACGTCGAACCCGTCCACGCCCGACACCGACGGGCCGAAGACCGAGACCACCCTGACGACCCGGATCCGGATCAACATCCCGGGTTCGCGGCCGATCCCGCCCGTGGTCGTACGCAAGCCGGTGAAGGGGGGCTCCGCCCAGGGCGCCGCCCCGGAGCGGACCGAGGCCGCGCAGGCCCCCGCCCCCGCCCCGGCCCCCGTGCGCAGCGCCCCGCCCGGCGCGCCGTCCCGTGCCCTGCCGCCGGGTGCGGCCGGGCCC
>NZ_JBHWBP010000306.1:0-5675 GCF_042735575.1 Streptomyces sp. NPDC059564
CTTACCGGCAGTGGGTTGAGCCTCTGCCGAAGACCGCCGAGGGTACCATTCCGATTCCTGCTCCGGCCGAAACGGGAATTCTGAGCATTCTTTCGGTGGGATTCCGGTGGGGGTCGCTGCTGACGGCAGCCGCAGCAGTAGCCACGGTCATGGGTTCGGCTTCCTCTGAACTGATGCTGACCCTGGCCCCGGCCGTCCTCGCGGACCGGACCGTCGTGTCCTACCTGAGGGTCCGTCGCAGCTGAACCCAAGGGGCCCGGCCGGAGACGATCCGGTCGGGCCTGCTGTATGCCGGCGTCCAGCGTGCGAGGCAGCCATGCCCTGTTCGGAGCGACCTGATCCGGCCAACGCCTTTTGAGTTCCTGATCCCCGTAGATGCGACTGCCTGGGGTACTGATGTCCGAGCCTGCCTTCCGGCGGCCTGTCCTGCACCCCCGCGGCCCAGCGCCCGGGCCGTTGCCGGGCCACACGAACACATCCGACCCGGACGGTCGCCGTCGTTGTCCGCCGACGGCCGTGACGCATGTGTCGTACGAGGCGTTCTGCGTCAAGTACCGGCCCCTCTACACCCGGTACGCGGCAGCCCGGCTGGAGAACACAGGGCACGGTGCCCGCCTCGCCGAATCCGCTCTCGCAGGTCTTGCCCAGGGCTGGTCCGAGGCGCTGACCTGTGCGTCCCCGGCTGCCAGGGTATGGGAGATGTTCACTGCTCTCGTCGAGGCCACCGCCGGCCGCAGGGCCCAGCCGGTGACTTCCCTGCCCTGCCCGCAGGCCGATGCGGTCATCCTTCGCCACCGGCTGGGCCTGGCTCCCGAGGTGGCCGCCGAGATGATGGGCATCTCGGCCAGTGCCTTCCGCGCCCTGCACCGGGCGGCACTTCGTGCGCTCTCCGCACCTCAGTGAATTGTTCACCTGGCATATTCCCGTAAATCGTGGCTCCTGCGCCGCCACAGCACACGCCTGCCGCTGTGTACGCCCGCGTGAGAATTCCGCGGCTGATTCACCACTCGTGCATCCCTGGAACAGTTCGACGGCCTAGTGCCGGCACACCGAGTAGCCCTAACATGTGGCGCTATTCAACTGCCGGTTCTGCGGCGGGGCAGACCGGCACCCTTCGGGAGCCGACCAATCACATGATCGATGTCACCAGGCCCAGCTATGCCCGAATGTACGACTACCTCATCGGCGGCACCGACAACTATCCCAGCGACCGCCAGGCATGCGCCGAACTTCTGACGATCGCACCCGCCATGGAACAGCTCGCCCAGTCCAACCGGGCCTTCCTGGTGCGCGCCGTGCGCTACCTCGCCCGGCAACGCGGGGTCCGCCGATTCATCGACTTCGGAACCGGACTCCCCACCCGTCCCAACGTCCACCAAGTGGCCCAGGAGGTAGACCCGACAGCCTCCGTCGTCTACATCGACAACGACCCCATGGTCTGTGCCCACGGCCGGATGGTTCTCGAAGAGAACCTCCTGACCACCGCGGTCATCGACGCAGATATCCGCCGGCTGGAGACCATCTTCACCGTCCCGCGCGTGCGCCGGATCCTTGCCGACAACCGCCCCGTGGCCGCGCTGTTCGTCTCCGTCCTGCACTGCCTCAACGACGATGACGACCCCTGGCAGCTCGTCCGCAATGTCGCCCGCAGGCTTCCCGCCGGCAGCTACATCGTCATCTCCCACCTGGCCAGCGACGACCCCACTCTGCGCCAGGACCTCACCGCATTCATGTCCCGCACCATCGGCACCTGGGGCCGGGTCCGCTCCACCACCGAGATCGCACGCCTCTTCGATCAGACGGACCTCCTCGAACACCCCAGCCCCGTCGAGGTCTCTACCTGGCGCCCCGACACCGACCTCGGCGTACACCCGGCAAACCGCGACTGGATCGAGTACGGCGGCGTCGCCCGGATCCGCTAGCGGGGATCGACAAGCTCGGCGATCCGCCGCTCCAGGAACTCCAGCGTCTCTTGCTTGCCCAGAGCATGAGAGCGAACCTGTTCCAGGGCCGCCTTGATCATGTCGACCCGTGGCTCTCTCAGCCACGAACCCCCGTTGCCCGCCGTGTCCGCATACAGCATGTCCGCGCAGTCCTGCTCACGAGGGAACTGCAGCAACGTCACCGACGGCGTCATCGGCAGCGCCTGCTCCCACGCCGACGACGGGAACACACGGATATGCACCGACTCCCGGTTCTCACACAGGCTGAACAGATGCCGAAGCTGCTCACGCATCACCTGTCGGCTGCCCACCGTCCTGCGCAGCACCGCCTCATCAATGATCGCGGTGAACTCCCGCTCACTGCCCGCATCCAGCAGCCGCTGCCGCTCCTTGCGAAGCCGCCGCCGCCGTTCGCCGTGCTCGCGCTCCTCATCACTGAGACAGGCATGCGTCATCACCACGTCCATGTACGCGGACACCTGCAGCAGCCCCGGCACGAACATGCTTTCGTACACCGTGATCCGCTCGGCCGCCGCCTCCATGTGCAGCAGGTCGGCGAAGTCCCCGACCACCAGACCGTCGTGGGCCGACCACCAGGCCGTGTCACCCGACAGAAGCTGCTCCACCCGCAGCCGAACCGACCGCTTCTCCTCCGGGTCGGTGACCCCGTAGGCGCAAAGCAGCCCGTCGATGAGCGGGCGGGTGATGGTCACATTCGGGCTGCCGGTCTCAATCCGGCTCAGGACCGGCGTGGAGCTCACCACTTTCCCCGGACCCGCTACGTCGGCCAGCTTCATCCCGGCGGCCTTACGCAGCGCTCTCATCCGCAGGCCGAGGAGCTGCCGGACCGTACGCGAAGACGGGACCGTCCCCCGAACCTCCGGAAGACCGGCCCCGCCGACAACACTCAAAGGCCGTGCGGCCACGTGCGACTCCTCGTTCACGATGGCGATCATGCGCCAGAGCACATCGTGAAGTCTCACTGCCGCCGCGGCAACCCTAGGCCAATGATTTCAGACAGTCATTCCGTCGAACTCGCCCCTCTTTGCGCCATCGAGGAAGGCAATCACCTCTGCCCGGGTGAAGACCAGGGCCGGCCCCTCTGGGAACCGAGAGTTCCTGAACGCCACCTCACCGGCCGCGAGCCGTGCAACTTCCACGCAGTTATCAAAAGGATCACTCGCCGAAGCCTTCCGCCACCGCGCCCCCGCAATTGAATCCGCCGCCACCCCATTGGGGAACATACCGTTCATCGGCCCTGCCCTTCCCACTCCGACCAGCATCTTTGAGCACCACACGGAAACCAGGCGCCCATGGGACACCCCATCACGCACGATCAGCGCACCCAGCTGTGAAACTTTCACTGCGCCGCGCGACGATGCCGACACTAGCCGCGGTCGACAGCTCCCGGCGTCCCTCGAAAGGGCACTCCTTTCAATAGGAAAATCATTCGAACCGCCGTCGGGGGGCGGTTCCAGAACTGTCGGGCAGAGACGCCCTGCAGATTGGCTGAACTGCAATGCACCTTCCGGTCAAACACCCATGCAGACCAGCCTCACGACCTGCCTGGGGTCAATACCCAGGGTATTTGCAACCTGCATCCAACCGTCGTACGCGTCCGCTCCGCACCACCCCACCCACCACCTCGCGCTGCCTACCGCCAGAACTGCCCGCACCAGGCGCTACCCGGCCCGGCGGCCACCTCCCGGTGGCATCCGCTGCCACCTGACGCAGAGAGCTAGGCACGCCGTGAAGGGCCGCCACGTCCACCACGCGGTCCACAGCGAAGACTCCAGGGACAACAACGCGGCACTGCTGCTGGGGAGGTGGGCCGGATCGCCCGGGTGGCCCGCGCCGCTTCGTGAACTGGCGCAGGACCCTGCCCGGCTTCCCGTGCCGGTGAGTGGTACAGCGGCGAGTCCGCTGTTCGACCGGCGCGCGATGACGGCCTGGCTCCTGGCGCACGGCAAAGTCATCTTCCCCACCGCCCCGCCCATCGTCAGGGTGAGAGCGCTCGGCGAGGGCGGGCACAGCCGGAGCGTTCGGGTCGATGACCCGCTACTACTCCTGGCGGACGACGCCGAGGGGACGGACCGCCTGTCCGGCCGGGCGGAGGAGGCAGACGTCCGGGCGTGGCGAAGCTGGGGGAGGGGGCGTACGGGATTGGCCGACAGCGGCAGCCACGCCAACATCGGCAATGCCAACACTCCTGTGGGGCGCGGCGGGCGATGGTGGTGACCCAGGCCGGGACCAGGCGGAATCGGCAGTTGCGCAAGATATGCAGGCCCGGCCAGCGTGACGGGGACACCAGCACCTCCACCGCAGAGATCAACCGGTAACCCTGCCAACTGCGTACACGCCCCGCACCCCGCAGGTGACCGCTCGAGGATTGCCGCAACGTCCGTCACTCGAACGACGTATCGAAGGTGATTGGGGTCGAGAGCAGAGCTGGTCATGGTTGTTGCTGGGCGTAGGGTGCCAGTTCGGGGTGTTCACGTAGGAGTTGTTCCCGTAGGCGGTGTGTTTCCTGGGCTGCGGCGGCGGCGCGCCGTTCGGCTTCGGCTTGGTCTTGTGCTGTGCGGGACTTCTCGGCGTGCTCCGTGTGGGCGTCGTCGAGCATGCGTTCCCACCGGATTGCCTGTCGTAGTCGGTGTGCTTCCTGGGCTGCCTCGGCTTCGTCCATCAGGTTCGCCGTCGCGCGTTGGATCTCCGTCTGCTCGGCCCGGTCCTGGCACTGGCGGCACAGCCCGTTGTCGGGCCGTGGTCCTTTGCCGGCTGCCGAGCAGTCGTCGCCTTCGCATTCCCACCACTGGAGCTTGGGGTCTTCCTTCCGCTGTGCGGGCACTCGGCCTCGGCGGCGGTCTGCCCGGCGCTCTGCACACTTGGGGCATGGACTCCCCATGTGCAGAGTGGCGCCGTCTTCGCACATCGGGTCCGGGCAGTCCGTGGACGGGCGCACCAGCCCGACCGCGACCCCAACCGGGGAGGACAGCTGCCCTTCTGACAGGGCGCGTGCGTAGCCGTGGGTCCACCATCGCTGCTGGATCCGTTCGGCCAGTTGCTGTGGTGTTCGCCCTTGGTCCAGGGCGTGCAGGATCGCCTCACGCAGCACGGTTGGACGGTGGGGCGGCAGAAGGGCGGCGAGTTCCGGTGGCCATCCCGCGTCCACCGTCCTGACTGCCTCGGCCTGCGCCGGCGGGACTCGCTCCTGGCGCCTCCGGCTCGGCCTGACTGCGAAAGCGGGTACGCCAGCGTTCGTGGACGCGGCGCAGCCGCTGGCCTCGCGCGCGCTACTACCTGCAGTGGCCCTGCGGGCGTCATCGGCGCTTCGCGCCGTAGGCGCTGCGGGGGTGTCTTGAGGGGGGAGGGTTAAAGGGGAGGGTTGGGGGATTGCCAGTCCCCCCTCTGGGGATTGCCAGTCCCCCCTTCCACGGGACTGAGAGTCCCCCCTCCCATCCGATTCGAGCTGGTTTAGGGGAGGGGATTGAGAGTCCCCTCCCGCGTGGCGTGGTTTGCCTTTGTCGCTGCGCTCTGTGCGTGGCGGGGCGGGCTGCAGCGGGGGACGGGAGTCGTGTGTCAGTGGGAGCAGGCCTCGGTGTGCCCGGTCCTGGTTTACGCGTGTCAGCCGTTCCGGGCCGTACCAGGCTGCTGGGATCTGTAGGTCGTAGACCTTGGGGCGGGCGTGTGCGGGGATGTACCGGGCGGCTTCCTGATTGCCCAGTGTGATGACAC
>NZ_JBHWBP010000306.1:5685-9292 GCF_042735575.1 Streptomyces sp. NPDC059564
CACCGCGCTCGGTGAGGGAGGCTAGGCGTCGCTGTACCGTCTTGACGTCGCAGAGTGCGATCCGTGCCAGTGTCCGCCGGGAGGGGAAGGCGTTGGTGCCGTCCGGATCTGCTTTCTCTGCCAGGCCGGCCAGCAGCATCCGGTCGGTCGTGCTGTTGACCGGGCTGTCGTGCAGGGCCCACAGGATCGGCTCAAGTGCCACGGCGCAACACCACATCCGGGGTGGGGGCAGCGATCTCGTGGGAGGGAGCCGGTGGCGGCTTCAGGATGGTTCCGCATAAGCTCATGGCTGAGCGCACCTCTCGGTTCATGCATCTGGGTGCTCTTCCCTGCGCAGGCGGTCCAGGCCTGTGCGGGGGCCTGCGAGCCTCGCCACCTGTGGCGGGGCTCGTGTGGTTTGGGTGACTTGTCATGCCTTAAGGAACGGCACCGACATCACCGATCTGATCACCGGTGCGCTCCGTGCGGCGTCACAACCGGGTGACAGTGCAGGCGGTGAGCCACTGGTGAGTTACGGGATGCCGCCGGCCAGTGGCAGGTTCGCGTAGTGCAGCTCCAGACGGTCGGCGGCACCTACTGTCCGAAGGGCCTCAAGGGCGCGGCCGTTGCGGTCGTGCACCACGCGCTCGACGCACAGGACCGGCACGCGTGCGCCGATGCCGAGTTCTGCCGCCTCGGCTTTCGTCGGCAGCCGTGCTGTGACCGTCTCGCTGGCGTTTGCAGGCTCCAGCCCCGACGCGGTCATGGCCCTCAGCACACCGCCGACGAGCTTGCCCGGTTCATCGAGTCGCGTCGCGGCAGCCAGTTCCGCCGGATAGAAGGCGTTTTGGATCTGCACGACGTCCCCGTCGATCATGGCGTGCCTGCTGCGGCGAACCACGGGGGATCCGGGTTCCACGTCGAGCAGCGCGGCAACCGAGTCCGAAGCGGAGATGTGCTCGACGGACAAGGCGACGACGCTGCCGTCCAGATCCACCGCGGCCGTTGCCGTCTCCCAAGGCCCCATGCTCCCGCCCGGCCGCAGGGCGGCACCATAGCGGCTCAACGGGATGCGAACGCGCGAGCGGCTGCGGACAATCGTGCCGACCCGTGGCTTGCGGACGACGAGACCGCGGTCGACGAGTTCGCGGTAAGCGCGCTCGATGGACGGTTTTGACTCCCCCTCAGCCATCAGCTCCGCGGTGGTCGGCATTTTCGAACCGGGGGGAAACTCATCCGACTCGATGCGCTCCGCCAAGCGGTCGGCCAACTCACGCCATTGCTGCAACGGCATGTGCATACCTCCTGTCACCTGATGGAAGCAGTACACCACAATAACCATGGTTGTTTGATGCCTGTGGTGAAGGCTGTTCCACGGGGCCGCCATGGAGCTGCCGGTGTCCCTGCGCGTCAAGGGCACGGCCGTCGAAGTGCGCGGTCACGTGAGCGCCCCGCGTCCCCATGGAACATCACCCGTTGGTGTCATTCTCAGCGACTTTCAGGGGCGGTACTGCGGCCCTGGATGAGCATGGGGTGGCATGCCGTGGGTGGGGGCAGTTGGGCGTGTCGAGTGGCGTGGAGGTCAACGTGGCGACCGTACTGCGGATCGACGTGGATGGGGCGGTGGTCGTGCTGTCGTGGCCTGATGACGATGCTGCGCGCCGGGAGGCCGTGACCGGGGCGGTGGGCCGCCCGGCGGATTCGGCGGTCTATCACCGGCAGGCGCACTTCCATGTGCACGGCAACGGGGCTTCCGGGGGGCTCCCCATGAACCTTGCTGCCTGGGCGCTGGCTTCGCAGTGGCGCGGGATGGAGATCCCCTACGGCCTGTACGAGCCGGTGCTGGTGACGGGGCCTCAGCTGTCCGTCCTGGGCGACGGGGTGGCCGGTGAGGTGCGCGCGGTTTGTGCGGCGGTCGCCGAGGTTCGCCAGGAGTGGGTGACCCGGCCGCCGGCGGGCGAGGGTCCGGCCCGCGCGGAGGTGCTGGCCGCGGCGCGGCATTCGGTCGCGGCGCTGACCTGACGTCGCCTGGACGTAGTTGTGGGGGGCGTGCCTTCGGCAGGCCCCCCATGTGCATGTCCGGGGTCGGTGTCAGGGCGTTGTGATGGGGAAGGTGCGGGGTGCCAGGACGCGGTTGATGGTGTCCTCGGTGGGGCCGTCGAGGGTGATGTCGTAGGTGCGTGCCATCTGCTGGAGGCGGGCGATCGTCTTGCGGATGGCGTGGTGGTTGTCGGCGGCCCACTCGATGTGGAGGAGGTCGCGGTAGAGGACTTCGGACGTTTCTTCGATGTCGAGGGCCTGGAGGACGGTGCGGCGGGCGGCGTCGAGGTCGGGGGTGTCGCCGTCGGTGTGCCAGCGGGCGAGGGTGTGGGCGGTGTCGGTGATCCGGGACAGCATTTCCTGGATCACGGCATCGGCCCATGGCAGGTTCCGGCCGTCGAACGGCTTGCCCCGCACGAGGGCCATGGCGGCTTCGAGGTCGGTGATTCCTGTCTTCGACCCGGCCGCGAGGCCGCTGGACGCCAAGGCCCGGAACTGTTCCCAGTCGGAGGTCACCGAGCGATGGAAGGCATATGCGCCGTCCTTGGGGCGGGGCAGGAGCGGGGCCCCGTCCGCCGTGATGCCGACCTCGGCGCGTAGCTCGGAGAGGCGGGAGTGCAGGGTGCGGGTCGACCACGGGTTGACGGGGTCCACCGCCTGGCACAGGTAGTCGGCGCTGCGGCCGGGGCGCAGGTGGATGAGGGCGGCGACGGCGGTGGTGCGGGGTGCGTGGGCGGATCCGGTTCCGCCGGTGATGCGCAGCGCTCCGAGCATGTCGATACGTACTGCGCCGCCGGTGCCCTCGCTGCCGACCGGGTCGGGCTGGGGACCCGTGGCGGGTTCGTGGCCGGCTGCTGCCTGGTGGGGGAGCGGTGCGGGCCCGTTGGCCGCCGCGGTCGCGCCCTGATGGTCCGTCCCTTGCGGGACTGCGGTGCTGGTGTCGGCTGCGGGGGCCTGGGGGGCAGTGGTGGCGGGGTCCGCTGGGGTGGGGGTGAGTCCGGCGAGGAGCGCGGGGAAGGGGTTGCCCGGGTCCTGGGCGTCTTCGCTGGTGACCCGCACGGTCAGGGGCAGGCCGGAGGCGGCAGGCTGCTGGTGGCTTTCGGTGAACTCCCATGCCGCGGTCGCCGGCTTCGGGTCCTGGGTGGAGACCTGCAGGGCGTGGACGTACTGCCGGTACTGCTCGTCGGTGACGCGCTGGAGCGTGACTGGGTTCTCCAGCGGGGCCAGGACGGTGTCCTGGCCGCGGGTGACGTCGAGGATCTCCGCGTGTGGGAACGCGCGGCGGGCCTCCGGGGTGGCGGGCAAGACCACGGCGGTCTTCAGGTGGCGGGCGGAGGCGAGAGCGTCGGCGAGCAGGGCGACATCGTCGTCGCCGTGGTCTGCGGCGCCGATCATCAGCCAGGGCAGGACCTGTTCCCCGGACTGGTGGGCCTCCACGAGGAGTTCGCCGAGGTCGGCGGCGACGGCCGGGAGGTGGGGCATGGTGCGGATCCGGCCCTGCGGAAGGAGGCCGGACAGGCGGCTGCCGAGTCCGGCTGTGAGAATCTCGCTGTAGTCGGTCCACCCGCTCGTACCGAGTTCCAGCGCG
>NZ_JBHWBP010000307.1:0-9286 GCF_042735575.1 Streptomyces sp. NPDC059564
AGGGCCGCAAGGCCGTCGACGAGGTCCAGTCCGGTGAGATCGCCCTGCCCGAGGTCGACGAGGAGTGGGTGACCGTCCCGGGCGGGCCCACCGGCTCGGTCCGCGCCCGGATCGTCCGCCCGGCAGGGGCATCGGGCCCGCTCCCGGCGATCGTCTACATCCACGGCGCGGGCTGGGTGTTCGGCAACGCCCACACCCACGATCGCCTCGTACGCGAACTCGCCGTGGGAACCGGCTCGGCCGTCGTCTTCCCCGAGTACGACCTCTCTCCCGAGCACCGCTACCCGGTCGCCATCGAGCAGAACTGGACCGTCGCCCGCTGGATCGTCACCGACGGCGCCGAACACGGCCTGGACGCGACCCGGATCGCGGTCGCAGGGGACTCGGTCGGCGGCAACATGAGCGCCGCCCTGACCCTGATGGCCAAGGAGCGCGGCGGCCTGGACCTGCTCCAGCAGGTCCTGTTCTACCCGGTCACCGACGCCGCCTTCGACACCGGCTCCTACCACCAGTTCAGCGAGGGCTACTTCCTGCGCCGCGACGGCATGCAGTGGTTCTGGGACCAGTACACCGCTGACGAGGCCGAACGGGCCGAGATCACCGCCTCACCGCTGCGCGCCACCACCGAGCAGCTCACCGGCCTCCCGCCGGCCCTGGTCATCACCGCCGAGGCCGACGTACTGCGCGACGAGGGCGAGGCCTACGCCAACAAGCTCCGCACCGCCGGAGTCCCCGTCACCGCCGTGCGCGTCCAGGGCATCATCCACGACTTCGTCATGCTCAACGCCCTGCGCGAAACCCACGCCGCCCAGGCCGCCATCAACCTCGCCACCAGCACCCTGCGCACCGCACTCGGCACCGCCTGAGCGGCCCGGACCGCGGCGGGTGCGGCGTCGACGCCGTACCCGCCGCATCGCGGCACCACGCCCCGCAGGGGCATCGTGTCGGAGGTCCAGTCGACGACGTTGCTCACCCAGAACCTGCGTACGCCGCAGCGCTACGGCCTCATCGAGCGGACGGTGTACCCCGTCGTAGCGCCACGGGTCGAGTACACCCTCACCGACCCGGGCCAGGCCCTGCGGGCGCCAAGGACCTGCTGCCCCCGACGAGGAGACGGAGCGCCACACCTGGCCCTCGGCGCATGACCGTCTGCCGAGCCGGCGACCAGGGTCCAGGTGGGCAGGGGACACCTCCGTCGACACTCGCCCGGCACCCTGTTGCGGCGTGTAGGGCGTGCGCCGGGCCGGGTCGGGCGCAGGATTGCCGCCCGCGCGGCGGCTGTTCAGCCGAAGTAGTGGCCCCTGTCCAGGTCTCCGATGAGGCCCGGCTGTGTCGGCTGCCATCCCATCAGCTCGCGGGTGAGCGCGCTGGAGGCCGGCTGGTCGGCCGCGAGGACGGGGGCCAGCCAAGCGAAGTGCTCGGCTGCGTCCTCAGGGGAGACGGGTGCCACGGGCAGGTCGAGTTGGCGGCCGATGACCTCGGCGATGCCACGGAGGGGAACACCCTCGTCCGCGACGGCGTGCAGCGTCGATCCTGCGGGCGCCTTCTCCAGCGCGAGGTGGAACAGGTGTGCGGCATCGAGGCGGTGTACCGCGGGCCAGCGGTTGGCTCCGTCGCCGAAGTAGCCGGAAACTCCCTTGTCACGGGCGATGCGGACGAGAGCCGCGATGAAGCCGGGGTCCCCGTCGCCGTGAACGGTCCTGGGCAGCCGCACGACCGAGGAGCGGACGCCGCGGGAGGCCAGGGAGAGCACCCACTCGGAGGTGGCCGCCCGGGCCTGTGGGCCGGCGGCCTGGGCCAGGTCGAGGCCATGCCCGTCGGCTTCGGTCACCACGCGTCCATGTTCCGCAGGTGTCCCGGAAGCGATGACGAACGGTCGGCCGGTATCCGCGAGCGCCTCGCCGATCGCCTGGACGCCGCGGCGGTCCGCTTCTGCTGCGCCCCGGAAGTCCCCCGAGAAGGCGATGTCGTGTTTGAAGGCAAGGTGGATCACTCCGTCCGATGCAGCAGCCGCGCCGCGCAGGATGTCGAGGTCGTCGAGAGTGCCGCGGACCGCCTCGGCCCCGCCTGAGGCGAGAGTGGTGGCGGAGGCGTCAGAGCGGGCGAGCCCCACGACCTGATGACCCGCGCCGGTGAGCGCGGGCACGACGGCGGAGCCGATCCAGCCGGACGCACCGGTGACGAAAACACGCATGTGAAAGGCCTCCTCGATGGGGCACCCGCCCGTGCCGCGGGAGGGTGCAACCCAGGGCGATGACAGTGACTGACATCGAGACTACATCTGACGCCAGTCACTGTCATCGCATAGGATCGGTCGCATGGGTCGATGGAAGCCAGACGCGCGCGGACGGCTGGAGCAAGCTGCGCTGGAGCTCTACGGTGAGCGGGGGTTCGAACTGACCACCGCAAAGGAGATCGCCGAGCGGGCGGGACTGACGGAGCGGACATTCTTCCGGCACTTCGCCGACAAGCGCGAGGTCCTGTTCCCTCACGCGAACCCGCTGCGGGAGTCCCTGGTCACCGCCCTCGACGCCGTCCCCGATGCGGCGGCGCCGATCGAGGCGGTGGCCGCAGCCCTTCAAAGCGCCTGCGGCCTGTTCACGGAACGCCATGAACTCGCCCGGCAGCGCCAAGCCGTCATCGACGCCAACACCGAGCTCCAGGAGCGCGAACTGATCAAACTCGCTTCCCTGGCCTCCGCCCTGGCCGAGGCGCTGCGCCGACGCGGCGTCACGGACCCGGCCGCGATCCTGGCCGCCGAGGTCGGTGTCGCCGCCTTCAAGGTCGCGTTCGGCCGCTGGATCAGCGAGCCCGACCAGCAGGATCTCTCGCGCCTCGTCCGGGACTCACTGGAGGAACTCAAGGCCGTGACCGCGGGCAAGTGATCATCGACGCCGGGCCGGTCGGGCGCCCGTGTCTCCGGATGCGCATTCTCGTCTTGGCCTTGGGGAAGGCCGAGGCCAAGAACCGACCCAGGGCGAGGAATTGAGGGACCGGGAAGACCGCGGACCAGTCGTGGTCGGCGTACGCGTGGCTCATCGGATCGGTTGCGGCGTTGGCGTAGCGGCGGGCCAGGTACGCGAAGGCGTTCGTGAGCTCGGATGGGCCGACGCCCTCGATGTCGGCATCGAAGCGGCCGATGCCCGGCGGCCAGGGCGGGCCATGACCAGGAGCCCAGGACAAGCCGGGAGGCGTCGGCGAAGCCGGTGGCCTCTCCCCTGTTCTTCGGCCGGCCCGCCGCTGTCCTCACTGGTGATCACTCTCACCAGCGCGTTCCTGATGGCGGCGCTGAAGATCGACTCATTGACGGACGCCCTTGTGTTCGGCCTTCCCCCGCCCGCTCCAGTACGCGCTCGTCTCGGGCGGCTACAACCTCGTCGGAAGCGTGCTCGTCAGCACGGTCCTGGTGGTGATCTAGCCGTTCAGGTGGGCCAGGAGGAGGTTGGGGTCCTTCGCCGTGACGTACGCGGCGCTCAGGACGTAGGCGGTGTCGCCGCGCAGGGCGATGGAGGTGGGGTTCTGCAGGCCGTCGGCGGCGGTCAGGACGGTGGAGTGGGTGCCGTCGGGCTGGACGAGGGCGACCTCGCCGGGGCCGTTGAGGGCGGCCAGGATCTGGTCGCCGTGGCCGGTGAAGGCGAAGTCGTCGATCCCGGCCAGGCCGGTGGCCCGGGTCTGGACCGGGCCTGCGCTGCCGTCGCGCTGGACGGGTATGCGCAGGACGGTGCCCCGGTCGAGGTTGGTGACCCACAGCGCCCCGCCCCGGATCTTCAGGCCGTTGGCGCCGAGGAATCCGGTGGAGGTCAGCTCGGGGGCGGTGGACCAGGTGCGGGGGGTGCCGCCGGTGGTGGGCACGCTCGTGACGGTGCCGAGGACGGAATCGGTGATGTAGAGGGTCCGGGTGTGCGGGTCAAGGGCCAGGCCGTTGGGCAGGCCGGCGGCGGGGAGCGCGGCGATGCGCTGCGGTGCGCCGCCGGGGCGCAGGCGCCACAGGCCGGTCAGGTCGGCGGTGCCGGTGGCGTACAGGAAGTACAGGGTGCCGTCGTGCGCGCGGACGATGCCGGTGGTCAGGGCGAAGCCCAGGACCGGGGTGTGGATGCCGCCGTCGGCGGGTGCGGGCAGGGTGGCCAGGATCCGGGTGGATCCCCCGGGGGTGATGCGGGCGACCTGGCGGGCGGCGGCGAAGGTGACGTACGCGCTGCCGTCGGGGGCCAGGGCTATGTTCTCCGGCGTCTGGTGCCGGGCCAGGTCGAAGTGCGCGGCGATGCGCGCGCAGCCCAGGGGGGCGGAGACGGCCGACGCGACGCCGGGGCCGGCCGCGACGACCGCTGCCGCGGTCAGTACGACGGCTGCCGTGGCGGTCTTGGACAACGTGTGCTTGCTCTTGAACATGGTTCCTTCACTGTTTTCGGGCATGCGGCAGCGGTACGCCGACGCGGGGGGGAGTTGGCGGTTTGGCTTCGGGGGCGGCCGGTGGGCGGGCGCTCGCGGATGTCTGCCGGCGTCCGATGGTGTGTGTCGTCAGCCGGAGCCGGAGGCGGCCCGGGTTCCCGGTCGCGCAGAGTCGTACTGCGGGCTGACCTGGGCGAGCAGGGCCAGCGTGGTCCGCGCGGGCGAGTCGGCCTCGGTGGTGGCGACCACGATGTTCTGCCCCTGGTCCTGGTCCTGGCCCGGGCCCTCGATCAGGGTCTGCTGGGTGACGGTCAGCGGGCCGACCAGCGGGTGCCGCATCTCGTAGGTCGCGACGGCGCACGCCGTGACGCGGTGGTCGGCCCACATCGAGGCGAAGTCCGCGCTCTTCGCGCTCAGTTCACCCACCAGCGCGTGGAGCGCGGTGTCGTCCGGGTACCGGCCCGCCACCAGACGCAGATTCCCCACCACCGCCCTGGCCTTGGCCGGCCAGTCGGCGTACAGGGCACGGGTGTGCGCGTCGAGGAACACCAGCCGGGCCATGTTGGGCCGCTCCGCCGGCCGGTCCGGGGCACCGGGGTCCAGGTGTCCGGCGAACAGCGCATGGCCCAAGGTGTTCCATGCCAGGACGTCACCGCGGCGGCCGGTCACGATCGCCGGGACGTGGACCAGTACCTCCAGCAGTTGGCCGGTCGCCTCCGTCACCCGTTCCGGGGCGGGCCGGCGGCCTCGGCATGGGCCCGTGGCCGATGACCGGGCCAGGTTGTGCAGGTGCAGGCGCTCGGCCTCCTCCAGCCGCAGGGCCCGGCCTATCGCGTCCAGCACCTGTGGTGAGGCGTTCAGGGACTGCCCCTGTTCCAGCCGGGTGTAGTAGGAGACGCTGACACCCGCCAGCGAGGCCAGCTCCTCGCGTCGAAGACCCGGCACGCGGCGCCGCTCCCCGTAGTCGGGTATCCCGAGATCCTCCGGTTGCAGCTGGGAGCGCCGCGTCTGCAGGAACTCCCCGAGCCGCTCTTTTCCGTTCATGGATCCGAGTATGGGCCGGGCCCGATCGCACAGCCTGACCCTGGCGTGGATAGGCACCAGCGGGTCTGGCTCCCCGGCGGGAGCGGTGGTGACGTGGGCGTCGCCGACATGGCACCACCCCACCCGTCCAGGAGGACGCTTTGAGCGCCACCACCAGCGAACACGACCTCTTCGAGGTCCTGGACGCATCGGATTTCACCTTCACCCGGCGCGCCTGGGTCGATGCCGCGCCCGCCCGGGTCTACGACCTGGTCAGTGACGTATCCGCCATCGGGCGCTGGAGCCCCAACGCGAGCGAAGTCACGTTCGACCAGGGCTCCGGCCCCCGGGTCGGAGCCTGGTTCAGCGGCCGCAACCACAAGGACGGCAGGCAGTGGACCACCCGCTCCCAGGTCGTACGGGCCGACCCCGGCGCCGCCTTCGCCTTCGTGGTCGGCGGCGCCGAGGACGGCATCGTGCAATGGAGCTGGACCTGCCGCCCACGGGGACGTGGAACCGTCGTCGAGCAGTCCTGGCAACTCCTGCGCCTCGACCCCGTGCTGGGCGCCACCCGCGGCGACCTCGACGCCCTGCGCCACTACATGACGAACAGCGTCGAAACCACCCTGCTCTCCCTCGCCCAGTGGATCGCCGAAACACCGGCCGCGTGAACGGCCCCCCGGGTCGGTACACCTGGACCGTCTCGCGATCCGCAGGAACTCCACGGCCCGCTGCAGCAACCACCACGACCGGCCGCCGGTGATCACCGACGACATACCGCCCCCCTGACTCCGCCGTCGGGTGAACGGCGAGAGTGTCCAGGGCATACAGCCCGACCCGCTCGTCCCCACCGGCCGCCGCGAGAGACCCTCAACCCCGGCAGCAGGACGTCAGCGACCCGAACACCACCCAGCACACCAAAACGATGCCCGACTACCCCCAGATTGGCGACCGAGCCCAGAACCTGAGCCAGAACCCGAGAGCAGGTGTCAGCTGCCGCAGGCCCTTCCCCGGGCCTATCCGTCACTGCCCGGTCCGGTTGGTGACGGGCTATTGAGAGGCGGTCGGTGGTGCGAACAGTGCCTGGACGGTTTCGGTGGCCAGGTCTCGCAGCCAGGCGTGGGCGCGGTCTTGGTCGTAGCGCTGGTGCCACAGCAGGTACAGGGGGACATCGGGCAACGGCAGGGGCGGCGGCAGCGTGGCCAGGCCGAGCTGGTCCCGGGCCGCGCGGGTCACCGCGTCGGGGAGGGTGGCGACCAGGTCGGTGTCGAGGGCGAGTTGCAGGGCGAAGGCGGCGGTGGGCCCGGCGGCGACGACGCGGCGTTCGAGGCCGCGTGCGGTCAGGGCGTCATCGATCTGGTCGCGCAGGCGTCCGCGCCGCGAGACGGTGAGGTGTTCGGCGGCTGCGTAGCGCTCTGGGCTCAGCGGACCTTCGGTGAGCGGGTGTCCCGGGCGTACGGCGACGACGAGCCGGTCCCTGCCGACGAGGCGGTGGCGGATGTCGGGGAGCGTCGGAGCGCTGGAGCTTGATTCGAGGTCGACCTCGCCTCGGCGCAGCTCGGGGGTGTCCGTGCCGGGTTCGGCGGGCAGGCGCAGCTGGACGCCGGGAGCCTGGCGGTGGACGGCGGTGATCAGGGCGGTGCCGCAGGCGGCGGTCAGGGCGTCGTGCCAGCGCACGGTGAACACCCGGTCCAGAGCCGCCAGGTCGAGTTCCTGCTGCGCGGACAGAAGTTGGTGGGCCTGCTGCACGAGGGCGTGGACCTGGGCACGCATGGCCAGCGCGCGGGTGGTGGGAACCATGCTGCGCCCGGTACGGACCAGGATCTGGTCACCGGTGGCCTTGCGGATGCGGCCCAGGGAGCGACTCATCGCCGGAGAGGTGACGTGGAGGCGGGCTGCCGCGCCGGCGACGCTCCCCTCTTCCAGCAGGGCGTCCAGGGCCGTGAGCAAGTTCAGATCCAATTGCATGGGAGTAACTCTACAAGTGATAAGCATGCACTTGTTGTTAATGATCAGGCGGCCTACCTTCGAAGTGCGGGTGCGGCACAAGCCGCCCCGCTTCTACCGATCCCAGGGAAGCCCATCATGAGCACACCCATGCCTTTCGACGCCGGTACGACGCTCCTGCCCGACGTGACCGCTGCGGTGAAGGCCGCCGGCATCACGCTGCGCGACCGCTACACCTCGCACGCCCGGGGCGTGAGTCTGGAGGAGGTCGTGGGCGAGATCCACGCCAACGACGACGCGGTGCTGGACGTGCTGAGGGAACCGCTGCTGCGGGCCCGGCAAGGGTCGCAGTGGGCCGAGGACGAGCTGGCCGGCGGCGCGCTCCCGCCCGGGGAGTGGTGGGTCGTCGACCCGGCCGAGGGCAACATCAACCACGTCCACGGCCTGGAGGACTGGGCCGTCACCGCCACCCTGGTCCGCGACAACCAGCCGGTACTCACCGTCGTCCACCTGCCGCTGACCGGCGACACCTACACCGCCGTCGCCGGCGGCGGTGCCCGCCTCAACGAACGACCCCTGAAGGCGTCCGCCAAGACCGACCTGGGCGCCGCCCTCATCGGCACCGGCCAGGCCAAGCCCGGCGAGGACGAGCGCACCTTCCGGCGGATCGGTGACTCCGTCACCGCCATGCTCATCAACGGCCTGGTCGTGCGCGTGTCCGTTCCCGCCACGATGCAGCTCATCCACGTCGCCGCCGGACGCATGGACGCGTTCTGGCAGTTCTCCGACGTCCGCTCCGGCCTGGTCGCCGGCGCCCTGCTGGTCTCCGAGGCCGGAGGCACCGTCACCGACCTTGCGGGCGAACCCTGGAACACCGGCAGCCGCGACTTCCTGGCCGCCGCCCCCGGCATCCACACCGCCGCCCGCAAGGTCCTCTCGCCGATCGCCTGACCGGACGTCTCCGCTTTTCCCCACCCGATACCGCAAGGAGCATCACCTCATGACCAACATCGGCATCCTGGGCGCCGGCCGCGTCGGCACCAACCTCGCCAGCAAGCTCTCCGAGGCCGGACACCACGTCATCCTCGGCCGCCGGAGCCCGACGGAAGAGACCACAGCGGCTGCCGAAGGCACAGGCCCCCGCGTCTCCTTCGCCGACCAGCGCACCACCGCCCGCACCACGGACATCGTGATCAACGCGACGCCCGGCGACAGCGCCCTTGACCGCCTCACCGACCTGCGAACCGAACTCGCCGGCAAGATCCTCATCGACGTCTCCAACGCCACCCACGACGCCGCTGACGGCCTGCCCGGCGACCTGTGCTATCCCGGCAGCAGCCTCGGCGAGCAGCTCCAGGCCGCCCTCCCCGACACCCATGTAGTCAAGACCCTCAACACCATGCTGTTCATGGTCATGACCGCTCCCGAAACCCTGGCCACCCCACCGACCGCCTATCTCTCGGGCAACAACGAACACGCGAAGAGGACCGTCACCGGCCTGCTCGGCGACCTGGGCTGGCAGCCCGAACGGATCGAGGACCTCGGTGACATCACCACAGCCCGCGCCACCGAGGCCATGGTCCTGGCCGTGCCCCACATCCTGCGCCGACACGGCTTCAAGCCCTTCGCCGTCTCCCTCGCCCGCTGATCCACCAAGACCGGGTTCAGACCAAAACCAGGTAGCGGGCTCGTGCGAGGCAGCTGGGGGCTGGGGGCTGGGTGCCCGCACGAGGTCTTCCCTGGCCGGCCGGGAGGTGTCGGCGAGGCGCCGGCATTCGGCGAAGTGGTCGTAATCGCCGGGACGGCGCGGCCGCCGCGGCGGGGCGCCGGGTCAGGGGAGGGTGCCGCCTTCGCCGGAGGCGCTGGCGCGCCCGCCCCGCCCCGCCTGTGATCACCGCGCGGTTGTCCGGGCTGCCCAGCAGGTAGA
>NZ_JBHWBP010000308.1:0-9285 GCF_042735575.1 Streptomyces sp. NPDC059564
CCCTCGGCGGGGTGGTCGCGAACAACGCCTCCGGCATGACGGCCGGGACCACGAGGAACTCGTACCGCACCCTCTCCTCCCTGACCCTCGTGCTGCCGACCGGCACGGTGGTCGACACCGCCGATCCGCTCGCCGACGAGGAGCTGGCCCGCGCCGAGCCGGCCCTGTGCCGCGGGCTGATGGAGATCAAGCGGGAGATCGAGGCCGACCCGGAGCTCACCGCCCGGATCCGCGCCAAGTACGAGATCAAGAACACCACCGGCTACCGCCTCGACGCCTACCTCGACGGCACCACCCCCGTGGAGATCCTGCGCGGCCTGACGGTCGGCTCCGAGGGCACCCTCGGCTTCATCTCCGAGGTCGTCTTCGACACCCTGCCCCTGGACCGCGAGCTCACCACCGGCCTGCTCTTCTTCCCGTCCCTGCCCGCCGCTGCCGCCGCCGTACCCCTGTTCAACGAGGCGGGCGCCCTCGCCGTGGAGCTGATGGACGGCAACACCCTGCGCGCCTCCGTCAGCGTCGCCGGCGTGCCCGCCGACTGGGCCGGGCTGCCCAAGGACACGGCCGCGCTGCTGGTGGAGTTCCGGGCCCCGGACGCTGCGGGCCGCGCGGAGCACGAGCGCCGGGCGGCCGGAGTGCTGGCCGGGCTGGAGCTGGTCGCCCCGGTCACCTCCGTCACCAACGCCTTCACGAGCGACCCGGCCGTCATCTCCGGCTACTGGAAGGCCCGCAAGGCCTTCGTCACCGCCGTCGGCGGAGCCCGCGCCCCCGGCACCACCCTGATCACCGAAGACTTCGCCGTACCCCCGTCCCGGCTGGCCGAGGCCTGCGAGGCGCTCCTCGTCCTCCAGGCCGAGCACGGCTTCGACGCGGCCGTCGCCGGGCACGCCGCCCACGGCAACCTGCACTTCCTGCTCGCCTTCGACGCCTCCGTGCCCGCCGACGTCGACCGGTACGCGGCCTTCATGGACGCCTTCTGCCGCCTCACGGTCGAACGCTTCGACGGCTCCCTCAAGGCCGAACACTCCACGGGCCGCAACATGGCCCCCTTCCTCGCACTCGAATGGGGCCCCCGCGCCACCGAACTGATGTGGCGCACCAAGCGGATCATCGACCCGGACCTGGTCCTCGCTCCGCGGATCCTCCTCGACCGCGACCCCCGGGCCCATCTGCGCGGGCTGAAGACGATCCCCCGCGTCGAGGCGGTCGCCGACCCCTGCATCGAGTGCGGCTTCTGCGAACCGGTGTGCCCCAGCCAGGACCTGACGACCACCCCGCGCCAGCGGATCGTGCTGCGCCGCGAGATGATGCGCCAGCGGCCCGGCTCCCCCGTGCTCGACGGCCTGCTCGACGCCTACGGCTACGACGCCGTCGACACCTGCGCGGGCGACTCCGCCTGCAAGCTCGCCTGCCCCGTCGGCATCGACACCGGCGCGCTGATGAGGGACTTCCGCCACCGCCGGCACAGCCCGCGCGAGGAGCGCGCCGCCGCCCTGGCCGCCAGGCGGTTCCGCGGCGTGGAGGCCGCCGCCCGGCTGGCCGTCGCCGCGGCCGCCGCGATCACCGCCCGGGTCGGCGACAAGCCCCTGACCGCGCTGACCGGGGCCGCGCGCAAGGCCGTGAGCCCCGATCTGGTGCCGCGCTGGCTGCCGCGGATCCCCGGCGCCGCGGCCCGCGAGCTCCCCCCGACCCGGCGGGTGGGCGCGGCCGCCGTGTACTACCCGGCCTGCGTCAACCGCATCTTCGCCAGCGCCGGGGGCGGCTCCGGGCCCTCCCTGCCGGAGGCGGTGGTGGCCGTGTCGGAGCGGGCCGGGAAGCCGGTGTGGATCCCGCGCGGCGTCACCGGCACCTGCTGCTCCACCATCTGGCACTCCAAGGGGTACGAGGACGGCAACCGGGTGATGGCCAACCGGATCGTCGAGGCCGCCTGGGGCTGGACGGCCGGGGGCCGGCTCCCCCTCGTCGTCGACGCCTCCTCCTGCACCCTGGGCATCGCGCACGAGGTGGTCCCGTTCCTGACCGAGGACAACCGCGCCCTCCACGCGGAGCTGCGGATCGTCGATTCCGTCGTCTGGGCGGCGCACGAACTGCTGCCCCGGCTGGAGGTCCTGCGCACGGTCGGCTCCGCCGTCCTGCATCCCACCTGCTCGATGCACCATCTGGGTGACGTCGCCGAACTGCGCGCGGTCGCCGAGGCCTGCGCCGACGAGGTGGTCGTCCCGGACGACGCGGGCTGCTGCGCCTTCGCCGGCGACCGGGGGATGCTGCACCCGGAGCTGACTGCGTCGGCGACGGCCCGCGAGGCGGCCGAGGTGACGGCCCGGCCGTTCGACGCGCACCTTTCGGCGAACCGGATGTGCGAGGTGGGCATGGACCGGGCCACCGGGCGGAGCTACTCCTCGGTGCTGCTCGCGCTGGAGCGCGCGACCCGGCCCTGAACACCCCGCAATACGCGCGGGCGCACCTCCTCCGCAGCGGAAAATCGATTGCCGGGGCCCCGTCCGGAAGACGAACCTTGCGTGGTTCGGCCTACTCGACCAGTCATGGGGCGTCATGCAGATCAGCGATCTTCCGTATCCGGACCCCGGAGAACCCGACGCCCGCTCCGGACCGGCCTTCCTGCTGTGGCTGGGGCGCGGCCAACTCGGCGGCCAGGCCCGCAGCCTGCTCTGGGGCCTCGTGCACTTCGGCGGCGTCGCCGGGCTGCCGTACGCGGTCGGACTGGGCGTGGACGCGGTCGTGCGCCGCGACGGAACCCGGCTGCTCCAGGTCGGCGGGCTGCTCCTGCTGCTCGGCATCGCCATCTCGGTCGGCGACGCCATGCTGCACCGCACCGCCGTCACCAACTGGATCACCGCCGCCGCCCGGGTCCAGCAGCTGCTGGCCCGCAAGACCGCCGAGCTGGGCTCCGCACTGACCCGCCGGGTCGCGGCGGGCGAAGTCGTGTCCGTATCCACAGGTGACGTCGAAAAGATCGGATGGTTCGTCGAGGCGGTCTCCCGCTTCCTCGCCGCCGCCCTCACCGTCGTCGCGATCTGCGTCGGCCTGCTGTTCTACGCGCCCTCGATCGGCGTGGTCGTCGCCATCGGCGTCCCCGTGCTGGCGCTGTCCGTACTCCCGTTGCTGCCGCGCGCCACCCGGCGCGCGGACGTGCAGCGCGAGAAGGCGGGCAAGGCCACCGAGCTGGCCTCCGACACCGTGGCGGGCCTGCGCGTACTGCGCGGCATCGGCGGCGAGGAACTGTTCCTGGGCCGCTACCGCGAGGCCTCGCAGGAGGTCCGCCGGGCGGCCGTGCGCAGCGCCCGGATGTGGGCGCTGATCGCCGCGGTCCAGGTGCTGCTGCCGGGCGCGCTGCTGATCACGGTGATCTGGTACGGCTCCGCTCTGGTGCTCGACGGCCGGCTGGCGGTCGGTGAACTCGTCGCGGCCTTCAGCGCGGTGAGCACCATGCTGTACCCGTTGCGGCACTTCCAGGAGATCGCGATGGCCTACTCCTTCTCCCGGCCCTCCGCCGTGCGGGCGGCCCGGGTGCTGTCACTGACCCGCACCGACGGTCCGGCCGACGCAGCCGCCGCGGTCGCGTCGCCTCCGGCTCCGGCTCCGGGTGGGGACCTGTACGACGCCGAGACGGGGGTGCTGGCCCCGGCCGGCCGGTTCACGGCGGTGGTGTGCGGGGACCCGGACCTGGCGGGCCGGCTCGCGGAACGGCTGGGCGGCCATCCGATGGACTCCGCCGCCGGGGCGCCCTCGGCGCTGCTGGGCGGGGTGGCGCTGGACGAACTCCCGCTGGACACGGCCCGCGAGCTGGTCCTCGTACAGGACAAGGATCCGGTGCTGCTGTCCGGGACGCTGCGCGAGCTGTTCGACGTACCGGCCTCCGGGTCCGTGACGCCCGGGGCGGCGCTCGCGGCGGCCCAGTGCGGCGACGTCCTGGACGCGCTGGTGCAGTCGGCGCCCGACGCGGTGGACGATCCGATGGACGCCCGGATCACCGAGCGCGGCCGGTCGCTGTCGGGCGGCCAGCGCCAGCGGCTGGCGCTGGCCAGGTCCCTGGTCACCGATCCGGAGGTGCTGGTGCTGGACGAGCCGACCTCGGCGGTGGACTCGCACACCGAGGCACGGATCGCCGACGGGATCACCGCCCTGCGCTCCGGGCGCACGACGGTGGTACTGGCGTCCTCACCGCTGCTGCTCGACCGCGCCGACCGGGTCGTCCTGGTCCACGAGGGCCGGGCCCTCCCGGCGGGCACGCACCGCGAGCTGCTGCGCGGCGAGCCCCGCTACCGGGCGGTCGTCACGCGCGAGACGGAAGAGGAACAGCGGCGCGCCGGGCTCGGCCTGGCGGGGCCGGCGGAGGAACTCACAGAGATCGAGGAATCAGCATGATCGGCGTGGCGCCCCCGGAACACGATCCGGCGGCCCCCGAAACGGCCGCGACCCTGCCCGTGGGCTCGTCGGCGACCGTACGGGGCTACGTGCGGGGCCTGCTGCGCCGGCACCGGCGGGCCTTCGTGGTGCTGGTGTCGGTCAACGCGGTCGCGGTGGTCGCCTCCATGGTCGGCCCCACCCTGCTGGGGCAGGTCGTGGACGAGCTGTCCTCGGGGGCGCGCGAGCTCCATCTGGGGCGCGTGGCCTTGCTGTTCGCGCTGGCGCTGGCCGTCCAGACGTTCTTCACGCGCCTGGTGCGGCTGCGCGGGGCGATGCTCGGCGAGGAGATGCTGGCCGACCTGCGCGAGGACTTCCTGGTGCGTTCCGTCGGGCTGCCCCCGGGCGTCCTGGAGCGCGCCGGTACCGGCGACCTGCTCTCGCGGATCACGACCGACATCGACCGGCTGGCCAACGCGATGCGCGAGGCCGTGCCGCAGCTGACCATCGGCGTGGTCTGGGCCGGACTGCTCTACGGGGCGCTCGCGGTCACCGCTCCGCCGCTGGCGCTGGCCGCGCTGCTGGCACTGCCGGTCCTGGTCTTCGGCTGCCGCTGGTACTTCCGGCGGGCGCCCTCGGCGTACCGCTCGGAGGCGGCCGGGTACGCGGCGGTGGCCTCGGCGCTCACCGAGACCGTGGACGCGGGCCGGACCGTGGAGGCGCACCGCCTGGGGCAGCGCCGGATCTCCCTGTCGGAGCAGCGGATCAAGGAGTGGACGGCCTGGGAGCGGTACACCCTGTACCTGCGGACGATCCTCTTCCCCGTCGTGAACGTCACGTACATCGTGATCCTCGGCTCCGTGCTGATGATCGGCGGGTACTGCGTGCTGCGCGGCTGGATGTCGGTGGGCCAGATGACGACGGGCGCGCTGCTGGCGCAGATGATGGTCGATCCGATCGGTCTGATCCTGCGCTGGTACGACGAGCTCCAGGTCGCGCAGGTCTCGCTGGCCCGGCTGGTCGGCGTGCACGAGATCGAGCCGGACGCGGGCGACGGGACGGTCGCCCCGCGGGGCCGGGCCGTGCGGGCGGACGAGGTCCACTTCGGTTACAAGCAGGGCGTGGACGTCCTGCACCAGGTGTCGATGTCGGTGCCGCCGGGTACCCGGATGGCGCTGGTCGGCCCCTCGGGCGCGGGCAAGTCCACCCTGGGCCGGCTGCTGGCGGGCATCTACGCACCGCGGACGGGTGAGGTCACGCTCGGCGGGGCCCGGCTGTCGCGGATGCCGGCGGAGCGGGTGCGGGAGCACGTGGCCCTGGTCAACCAGGAGCACCACGTGTTCGTGGGCTCGCTGCGGGACAACCTGCGCCTGGCGCGGGCGGGTGCGGCGGACGCCGAACTGTGGGAGGCGCTGGGCGCGGTGGACGCGGACGGCTGGGCGCGGGCCCTGGACGCCGGGCTGGACACGGAGGTCGGCTCCGGCGGGACCACGCTGACTCCGGCTCAGGCCCAGCAGGTCGCGCTGGCCCGGCTGGTGCTGGCGGATCCGCACACGCTGGTTCTGGACGAGGCGACCTCGCTGCTGGACCCGCGTGCCGCCCGCCACCTGGAGCGTTCGCTGGCCCGGGTGCTGGACGGCCGTACGGTCATCGCCATCGCCCACCGGCTGCACACCGCGCACGACGCGGACGTGATCGCGGTGGTGGAGGGCGGCCGGATCAGCGAGCTGGGCTCGCACGAAGAACTGGTGGCGGCCGACGGTGCCTACGCCGCCCTGTGGCGGTCCTGGCACGGCTGAGGGGCCGCCGCCTCGTCGGACGGGTCGAGGGCCGTCAGATGAAGTTGAGGGCCGCGGCGCCGCCCACGCCGCCGAGGAGCATGAAGACCGGCATCAGGACCTTCAGCTCCACCCAGCTGCCGGCGCGGAAGCGCATCATCTTCGGCGGCCCGATCGGGTACCAGCGCTTCCCCGCGATGGGGAGGGGCCACAGGATCGGGCAGCCGGAGACGGTCAGCGCGTCGCCGATGTCGTGGACCAGCGCGCCGAGCAGGATGGGCAGGCCCAGCCACAGGTACTCCTGGCCGGGGCCGGTGAAGAGCCAGCCCGCGCCGTTGCCCGGCTGGTCGAGCACCCCGGCGAGGATCCAGGCGCTGGTCGCGCCGAGCAGCCAGACCAGGATGTCGCTGGACATCCGGGCCGCCCGCCACAGCAGCCCTTCGACGGCCAGCACCAGGTGGACGAAGAGCAGCGCGAGCACGCCCCAGCGGTCGGCGGTGACCGCGAGCGCGGAGGATCCGCCACCTATCAGGACCGCCCACAGCCAGGTGTGCGTCAAGGTGCGGTGGCCCCCGGTGCGGCGGGCGTCGCGCGGGGCGCGGGTGGCCTTGTAGACGGAGTAGGAGATCTTGTCGACCACCTCGCACAGGCCACGGGACAGCGGGCCGAAGGCCCGCGAGATCGTCGCCGACTTGTGGTCGAGGTCGGGGGCGAGGGCCGCTCCGGCGCAGATGAGCGCTCCGACGACGAGGACGGGCCACGGCATCGGGTGCCCGGCGGCCGCGGTCGCGGCGCCGACTCCCAGCCAAGCGGCCGCCCCGGACAGTGAGTGCGCCGGACCCATCATCTCTGTATCCCGCCCCGGTCCTGTGTGGTCGGGCCCCGTCGAGTGGTTCGGTCGGGCCGCCTCGACGGCACAGCGTACCCGCGATGATCTTCCCTTCCGGCCGCCGGTTCCCTCTTCCGGCCGGAAGCCAGGCAAGATGGGGGGTGTGACCCTCATTGATCAGCTCCCGCCGAACGCCGACCCCGACGCCCTCTTCGAGGCTTTCTCCTCGTGGGCGGAGGACCAGGGCATCACCCTGTACCCGGCGCAGGAGGAGGCACTGATCGAGGTCGTCTCCGGTGCGAACGTGATCCTGTCGACCCCGACCGGCTCCGGCAAGAGCCTCGTCGCGGCGGGCGCGCACTTCACCGCGCTGGCCCAGGACAAGGTCACCTTCTACACCGCTCCGATCAAAGCGCTGGTGTCGGAGAAGTTCTTCGACCTGTGCAAGCTCTTCGGCACCGAGAACGTCGGCATGCTCACCGGTGACGCCTCCGTGAACGCGGACGCCCCCGTGATCTGCTGCACCGCCGAGGTGCTGGCCTCCATCGCGCTGCGCGACGGCAAGTACGCCGACATCGGCCAGGTCGTGATGGACGAGTTCCACTTCTACGCGGAGCCCGACCGCGGCTGGGCCTGGCAGATCCCGCTGCTGGAGCTGCCGCAGGCGCAGTTCATCCTGATGTCGGCGACCCTCGGCGACATGAAGCGCTTCGAGGAGGACCTGACCCGGCGCACCGGCCGCCCGACGTCGGTGGTCCGCTCCGCGAACCGGCCCGTGCCGCTGTCGTACGAGTACGTGACCACGCCGATCACGGACACCATCACCGAGCTGCTGGAGACCCGGCAGGCCCCGGTCTACATCGTGCACTTCACGCAGGCCCAGGCGGTCGAGCGGGCACAGTCGCTGATGAGCATCAACATGTGCACCCGCGAGGAGAAGGACAAGATCGCGGAGCTGATCGGCAACTTCCGTTTCACCACGAAGTTCGGCCAGAACCTCTCCCGCTACGTCCGCCACGGCATCGGCGTGCACCACGCGGGCATGCTGCCCAAGTACCGGCGCCTGGTGGAGAAGCTGGCCCAGGCCGGTCTGCTGAAGGTCATCTGCGGTACCGACACCCTCGGCGTGGGCGTCAACGTCCCCATCCGCACGGTGCTGTTCACCGCGCTCACCAAGTACGACGGCAACCGCGTCCGCACGCTGCGCGCCCGCGAGTTCCACCAGATCGCCGGCCGCGCGGGCCGGGCCGGCTTCGACACGGCGGGCTACGTCGTCGCGCAGGCGCCCGAGCACGTCATCGAGAACGAGAAGGCCCTCGCGAAGGCGGGCGACGACCCGAAGAAGCGCCGCAAGGTGGTCCGCAAGAAGGCCCCCGAAGGCTTCGTGGCCTGGTCGGACACCACCTTCGAGAAGCTGATCGCCGCCGACCCGGAGCCGCTGACCTCGCGCTTCAAGGTCACCAACATCATGCTGCTGTCGGTCATCGCCCGGCCCGGCGACGCCTTCCAGGCGATGCGCCACCTCCTGGAGGACAACCACGAGCCGCGCAAGGCCCAGATCAGGCACATCCGCCGGGCCATCGCGATCTACCGTTCGCTCCTGGACGGCGGCGTCGTGGAGAAGCTCGACACCCCGGACGCCGAGGGCCGCACCATCCGGCTCACCGTCGACCTCCAGCAGGACTTCGCGCTGAACCAGCCGCTGTCCACCTTCGCGCTGGCCTCCTTCGACCTGCTGGACCCGGAGTCCCCGTCCTACGCCCTGGACATGGTCTCCGTCGTCGAGTCCACCCTGGACGACCCGCGCCAGATCCTGGCCGCCCAGCAGAACAAGGAGCGGGGCATCGCGGTCGGCGCGATGAAGGCCGACGGGATCGAGTACGAGGAGCGCATGGAGCGGCTCCAGGACGTCACCTATCCCAAGCCCCTCGAGGAACTGCTGCTGCACGCCTACGACGTGTACAGCAAGAGCCACCCGTGGGTCCGGGACCACCCGGTCTCCCCGAAGTCGATCATCCGCGACATGTACGAGCGCGCGATGACCTTCACCGAGTTCACCTCCTTCTACGAACTGGCCCGCACCGAGGGCATCGTGCTGCGCTACCTGGCCGGCGCGTACAAGGCGCTGGACCACACCATCCCCGACGACCTGAAGTCGGAGGACCTCCAGGACCTCATCGCCTGGCTCGGCGAGCTGGTCCGCCAGGTCGACTCCAGCCTGCTGGACGAGTGGGAGCAGCTGGCGAACCCGGAGGAGGAGTCGGCGGAGGAGGCGCAGGAGCGCGCCGACCAGGTCAGGCCGGTCACCGCGAA
>NZ_JBHWBP010000309.1:0-9282 GCF_042735575.1 Streptomyces sp. NPDC059564
CCCGGTGGGCGCACCGGAGGCGGGCCGGGCCCCGCGGGATCTCCTGGGGAGGTGCTTCAGTGCGAATTCCAGATCCATCCGGACCTGCTTGATCCGCTCCTCCACGACCAGCGAGCCGTGTCCCGCGTCGTAGCGGTACACCTCGTGGACAGCGCCGCGCGCCGCGAGCCGGCCGACGTAGTTGTCGATCTGCCGGATCGGGCAGCGCGGGTCGTTGACGCCCGCCGCGATGTGCACGGGGGCCTTGACCGCGTCCACGTACGTCAGCGGCGAGGATGCCTCGAAGCGCTCCGGGACCTCCTGCGGGGTTCCGCCGAAGAGGGTGCGGTCCAGGGCCTTCAGCGCCTCCATCTCGTCGTGGTACGCGGTCACGTAGTCCGCCACCGGTACGGCGGCCAGCCCCACCGCCCAGGAGTCCGGCTGGGTGCCGAGACCCAGCAGCGTCAGGTACCCGCCCCAGGAACCGCCGGAGAGCACGAGGCGCGCCGGGTCGGCGAGGCCGGAGCCCACGGCCCACTCCCGGACGGCGGCGACGTCCTCCAGCTCGATCAGGCCGACCCGGTGCTTGAGGGCGTCGGTCCACTCCCGGCCGTAGCCGGTGGAGCCGCGGTAGTTGACGCGGACGACCGCGAAGCCGTGGTCCAGCCAGGCCGCCGGAGTGGCCAGGAAGGAATCGCTGTCGTGCCAGGTCGGGCCGCCGTGGATCTCGAAGATCGTCGGGAAGGGCCCGTCGCCGTGGCCCGTCGGGCGCTGGGCGAGCGCGTGGATCCGCCCGCCGGGGCCCTCGACCCACACGTCCTCGACCGGCAGCGAGCCCGGCGGCCGGAAACCGGGCGGGTCGAGCACGATCCCGCCGGCGGTGGACCGTACGGAGGCCGGCTCGGCCGCCGAGGACCACTGGTACTCCACCGTCCCGTCCGGGCGGGCCGTCGCGCCGGACACCGTGCCGGGGGGCGTGTCGACCCGCAGCAGTTCCCGCGCGGCCAGGTCGTAGCGCCACAGCTCGCTGCGCGCCTCGAAGCTGTGCGCGATGAGCAGGGCGGTGCCGTCCGGGTACCACTCGGCGCTCACGTCGCCCGGCAGGTCGACCGCGAGGCCCTCCTCGGCGCCGGTGGCCACGTTCCACACCATCGGCTCCCAGCGGCCGCGCCGCTGGTGGCCGACGAGCAGCCGGGTGTCCCCGGCGACCGGGGCGAAGCCGAGCACCTCCAGGCCGAGCTCCACCGTCGCGCCGCGGGAGTCGTCGAGCTCGGCGACGGTCTCCCCGTCGAGGGTGACCACGCGCACCGCCGAGTGCATCGCGTCGCCGTGCTCGGTGTGCTCGATGGCGATCAAGGTCCCGTCGTGGGACAGGTCGCCGACTCCGGCGGACTCGCGGTGGCGGTAGATGACGGTCGGGGCGCTGCCGTCGGGGTGGACGACGTGGATCGTGGAGCCGTCCTCGTCGGTGGACCGGCCGACGACCGCCGTGCCGTCGCGGCCGATGGTGAGCCCGGCCGGGTACGAGGGCTCCAGGCCCGGGGTGGCGGGCTCGTCGGGGCCGCCCGCGAAGGGCTGGCGGACCCAGGTGCCGAACTCGTCGCCGTCGGTGTCGGAGAACCACCAGATCCACTCGCCGTCCGGGGAGAGGGTGCCGTCGGTGGTGCCGTTGGGGCGGTCGGTGGCCTGGCGCTGCGTGCCGGTGGTCCGGTCCCAGGCGTAGAGCTCGTAGGTCCCGGTGGCGTTCGAGACGAAGAGCGAGCGGTCCGGGGCGTCCTCCGCCCAGTCGGGTAGCCCGACGCGCGGCGCCCGGAAGCGCTTCTCCCAGTCGGGCATCTCGGGCGTCTCGGCGGCCGCGCCGGGGGTCAGATCGCTGTCGCTGGTCATGCCCTCCATTCTTGCCGCACCGGCGGACACGATGCGCCGGAGCGGCCCCGGATGCCGACGCGGGCGAACGGGGGCACGCAGGCCCGATGTTTCACGTGAAACATCGGGCCGCGTGCGTACGCTGGCCGCATGCGGATGATCGTCCGGGGTGCCCGGCTGCTCCACACCAAGGGACTGTCCGATGTCGAGGTGGCCGAGGACGGCCGGATCGCGCGGGTGATCCCGTACGACGACCAGAAGGAACCGCCGGCCACCGGCGTGCTCATCGAGGCCCACGGCGGCCTGCTCACCGCGCCCTTCGTCGAACCCCACATCCACCTCGACACCGCCCTGACCGCGGGACAGCCGCGCCCCAACGCCTCCGGCACCCTCTGGGAGGGCATCGCCTGCTGGAGCGCCCGCAAACAGACCCTGACCAGGGAAGACGTCATCGGCCGGGCGACCGAGGTGCTGCGCTGGCAGGCGGCCCACGGGGTACTGCACGTCCGCACGCACTGCGACGTCACCGACCCCTCCCTCACCGCGCTCGACGCGCTGCTGGAGGTCCGCGACCGGGTGCGGGACGTCATGACCCTGCAGATCGTGGCCTTCCCGCAGGAGGGCATCGTCTCCTTCCCGGACGGCGAGACGCTGCTGCGCGAGGCCGTGCGGCGCGGGGCCGACGTCGTCGGCGCGATCCCGCACTTCGAGGACACCCGGGAGGACGGGGTCGCCTCGCTGCGGACCGCCTTCGCGCTGGCCGAGGAACGGGGCCTGCGGGTCGACGCGCACTGCGACGAGATCGACGACGAACAGTCCCGTTTCGTGGAGGTGCTGGCCACCCTCGCGCTCCGCTCGGGGCTCGGCGCCCGCGCCACCGCCTCCCACACGACGGCGATGGGCTCCTACAACGGCGCGTACAGCTACAAACTCCAGCGCCTCCTCGCCCGTTCGGGCATCAGCCTGGTCGCCAACCCGTTCGCCAACCTCAACCTCCAGGGCCGCTTCGACTCCTATCCGAAGCGGCGCGGCCTCACGCAGGTCAAGGAGATGCTGGCCGCCGGGGTCAACGTGGCCTTCGGCCACGACGACGTGATGGACCCCTGGAACGCGCTCGGCACCGGCAACCCGCTCCAGACCGCCCTCGTCGGCCTCTACGCCGCCCAGCTCACCGGGGCCGACGAGATCCCGGTCGCCTTCTCGATGGTGACGGACCGTGCGGCGCGCGTCCTCGGCCTCGACGCCTCGGAGTACGGGATCACGGAAGGCGCCCCCGCCTCCTTCGTCCTCCTCCCGGCGCCCACCCCCGAGGAGGCGATCCGCCGTCAGGTCCGGCCGCGCTACGTGGTCGCGCGCGGCAGCGTCCTGGCCGAGACCCCGCCCGCGCCGACGCGGCTGTCCTGGCCGGGGGAAGATCCGTCGGCGGTGGATTTCGTACCGGCGCCCCCGGCCAGGACCTAGGGTGCGTGCATGACGTGGACCCTTCACAACCTTGATTCGGTTACGGCGCGTTCGGCCTTCGAGGCCGCCTCGGAATACGCGGACGCCGCCCTGCTCAACCACTCCGTCCGCTCCTACGCCTTCGGCGCCGAGTACGCCCGGCAGCACGGGCTCGCGTACGACGCGGAACTCTTCTACGTCAGCGCCCTGCTGCACGACCTGGGCCTGACCCCGCCCTTCGACAGCCACACCCTCCCCTTCGAGGAGGCCGGCGGCCACGTGGCCCGCATCTTCACCGCGGGCCTGGGCTGGACCCCCGAACGGCGGGCCCGCGCACAGGAGGTGATCGTGCTCCACATGCGGGACGACGTCACCGCCGCCGAGGACGTCGAGAGCCACCTCCTCCAGGTGGGCACCAGCGCCGACGTGTCGGGCCTGCGCGTCGACACCTTCGACCCGGCCTTCCGCGCCACCCTCCTGGAGCACTACCCGCGCCTCGGCTTCGGCCCGGCCTTCCTCGCCCTGGTCGAAGACCAGGCCACCCGCAAGCCCACCTGCGCGGCAGCCGCGTACGTGGCCTCGGGCGCGGCCAAGCGCATAGCCGCCAACCCCCTGGACGCCTGACCGGAGCCGTGACCCTCAGCCGGCGGGCCGGGGCTTCCCGGCCGGGAGGAGTTCGGTGGTGATGAGGGAGGTCACGACCGCCAGGATGATCAAGGGGGTCACGGGCACGCTGCCCAGCAGCACCGTCACCAGGACCGCGCTGCTCACCGGCAGCCGCAGTACGCCCGCCGTACCCGCCGCGAGGCCCGCCGCCACGGCGGGTACGAGGTCCAGCCCGGGCAGCGGCGACAGCAGCAGGCCCATCGCCGCGCCCAGGAACAGCGCGGGGAACACCGGGCCGCCGCGCAGGCTGCCGAGGCAGAGCGCGTACCCGGCGGACTTGCACAGCAGTACGGCGATCAGCGCGCCGGTGCCCCACGCCCCCGGATCGGCCATCAGCGCCGCCAGGGCCGCCTGCCCGGAGGAGGCCACCTCCTCCGGGGAACGGCCGGTGACCAGCGCGTACACCGCCGCGCAGACGCCCGCGCCCAGCGCGCACAAGGCCGTCCGCACCAGCGGCCGTCCCGCCACGTACGCGGCCACGGCCCGGCCCGTGGCCATCGCCCGGTGCTGGACGACGGCCACGATCACGGCGATGAGCAGCCCCCAGGCCACGTCCGGGGCGTCCAGACGGGTGAACGTCCCGGGCGGCTTCATGGCCAGGCCGCCGGTCTCCAGACCGGTCCACCTCCCGAAGCCGGTGAACACCAGGGCCCCCACGCCGGCGGAGAGCATCGCGGGCAGCATGACGGCGAAGAGCCGGACCCCGCCCAGCCCCACCAGCTCGATGAGGAGCACCGCCGCGATCAGCGGGCTGCCGAAGATGGCCGCGACGGCCGCGGCGGCGCCGGCCGCGCCCAGCAGCATCGTGTTCTGCGGGGTCGCCGGCCCGCGCGTGAGGTCCCGCAGCAGCAGCGCGAGCCCGCCACCGAGGGCGATCAGCGGCGCCTCCGGGCCCAGGACGGCGCCGAGGGGCAGGCTCGCGGCCGCCGCCAGCACCACCCCGGGCAGGACGGCCGTCGAGGCCCCGCCCGCCGCCAGGCCGTTCGCGGGGATGTGGCCGCCCGCGCCGGTCAGGTGCGTGACGACCAGCCCGACCAGGACGCCGGAGATCAGGAGCAGCGGCAGCGGCCACCACCAGGGCGCGGTGTCCCAGCCGAAGGCGCGCGGAAGGCTGGACCACAGCGCCTGCTGGAGCTCGCGCATCCCGGCGAGGAACCAGAACGACACCAGCGACACCGGGATGCCGACGAAGGCACCGGTCAGCAGCGTCTTCAGATAGCCGGGCGCCTTCAGTACGTCCGCCAGCCGGGCCTTTTCCACGGGTTGCGCGGCGCTCACGGTCCGCTCCTTCCCGTCCGGCGGTGCCTTCCAGGCATTGCAACACCGCCCGCCCCCCGCCGCACCTCGGCGCCCGCCGCCTCCCGCCGGACGCGTAAGCCTTTCGTCATCAGGCCGGATCTGTTGCCGCCACCCGCCGTCGCATTGAATTGCGGGGGACGGACAGACGAGGAAAGGCAAGGCGGTTGCGGTGACTCGGACGATGCGACGCAGGCGGCTGTGGGCCGGAGTGCTGGCCGCGGCCACACTGGTGCTGGGCCTCGGCCTGTACTGGTTCCAGCCGTGGAAGCTGTGGCAGGACGCGACCGTCAACGAGGCCCTCCCGACGGCGGCACCCTCCACCGCCCCGACGGCGCAGCGGGGCGCTGCGGCGGGCCCGCGGACCCTGGCCCAGGGCGCGCTGATCAGCCACGAGCACGCCACCACCGGGACGGTGAAACTGATCCGCCTCCCCGACGGCTCCCGCACCCTGCGCCTGGAGAACCTCGACACCAGCAACGGCCCGGACCTGCGGGTCTGGCTGTCGGACGCCCCGGTGAAGGACGGCGTGGCGGGCTGGCGGGTCTTCGACGACGGCAAGTACGTGAGCCTCGGCAAGCTCAAGGGCAACAAGGGCGACCAGAACTACGAGATCCCGGCCGACGTGAACCTCACCGACTACAGCAGCGTCACCATCTGGTGCGACCGCTTCGACGTCTCCTTCGGTGCGGCACCCCTCACCGCCGCCTGACCCCACCCCACGACCGCCGGCGGATCGTCAGTGACCCGCCGACAGTTCGCCGCTGAGCGTTGCGTGCAGGCGGGCGCTGGGCTCGTTCAAACCGGTGATCTCCACGTCCTTGCCGCGCTGCCGGTACCTGGCCTCGATCGCGTCGAGGGCGGCGACGGACGAGGCGTCCCAGATGTGGGCCGACGACAGGTCGATGACGACCTTGTCCGGGTCTCCGGCGTAGTCGAACCGCCCGGCGAGGTCGTTGGAGGAGGCGAAGAACAGCTCCCCGGCCACCCGGTAGACGACCTTCCCGCCGTCCGCGTCCGTCACGGACGTGAGGGACGCCCGGTGCGCCACGCGCCGGGCGAAGATGACGATCGCGGTGACGGATCCGGCGATGACGCCGACGGCCAGGTTGTGGGTCGCCACCACGCACACCACGGTGATCACCATGACGGTGATCTCACCGGCCGGCATCCGCTTCAGCGTCTTCGGCGCGACCGAGTGCCAGTCGAAGGTCGCGACGCAGACCATCACCATGACGGCGACCAGCGCGGCCATCGGGATCTCCGAGACCACCGGCCCGAAGACGATGCACAGCACCATCAGGAACACGCCCGCGAGGAACGTCGACAGCCGGGTACGGGCCCCCGACACCTTCACGTTGATCATGGTCTGGCCGATCATCGCGCAGCCGCCCATGCCGCCGAAGAAGCCGGTGACGATGTTCGCGACGCCCTGCCCGACGGACTCGCGCGTCTTGCTGGAGTGCGTGTCGGTGATCTCGTCGACGAGCGTCGCCGTCATCAGCGACTCCATCAGCCCGACCAGCGCCATCGCGAAGGCGTACGGGGCGATCGTGGTCAGCGTGTCCAGGGTGAACGGCACGTCCGGCAGGCCGGGCACCGGCAGCGCCGACGGCAGCGCCCCCTTGTCACCGACCGTCGGCACGGCGATCCCGGCCGCGACCGTGATGGTGGTGAGGATGACGATCGACACGAGCGGCGCGGGCACCAGGGTGGTGACCCTGGGGAAGAACACCATCAGCCCGAGCCCCGCCGCGACCAGCGGATAGACCGCCCACGGCACGTCCCGCAGCTCCGGCACCTGCGCCATGAACACCAGGATGGAGAGGGCGTTGACGAAGCCCACCATGACCGAGCGCGGCACGAAGCGCAGCAGCCGGGCCACGCCGAGCGCGCCGAGCCCGATCTGGAAGACGCCCGCCAGGATCACGGCGGCCACCAGGTACCCGAATCCGTGCTCCCGGTTCAGCGGGGCGATGACGAGCGCGACCGCCCCGGTCGCGGCCGAGATCATCGCGGGCCGCCCGCCCACGACCGCGATGGTCACGGCCATCGTGAAGGAGGCGAAGAGCCCGATCGCCGGATCGACCCCCGCGATGATCGAGAAGGAGATCGCCTCGGGTACCAGCGCCAGCGCGACGACGAGCCCGCCGAGCACCTCGGTCCGCAGCACCACGGGCGAAAGCCAGGACGGACGACGCGCGAGGAGGGCGGGAGACGGCATGGCGGAGCGGACCTGTCGTGTCGTGGGCGCGGAGGGGGCGAACGGCCCACGCGCGGCGAACCGTTCACCGCAGACGCAGGAAGGGCCTGACCCGCGATGCGGATCAAGCCCTTGACCTGGTCTTACGAAGTCGGGGTGGCGGGATTTGAACCCACGACCTCTTCGTCCCGAACGAAGCGCGCTGCCAAGCTGCGCTACACCCCGATGTCCACCTTGCAGGCTCGCTGCCTGGCGACATCGATTACTTTAGCGGACCCTCGCCCGGAGACGAAATCCGGTTTTCGCGGCGGCGGACGGGGGCGGGTCAGGCCTTCGGGGTCAGCGTCAGGAGGGTCGCCTCCGGAGGGCAGGCGAACCGGACCGGGGTGAAGCGGTTCGTGCCGCAGCCGGCCGAGACGTGCAGGTAGGAGCGCTGCCCCTCGGCCTCGTACGTGGACAGGCCCTTCACCCGCTTCGTGTCGAGGTCGCAGTTGGTGACGAGCGCCCCGTAGAAGGGGATGCACAGCTGCCCGCCGTGCGTGTGCCCGGCGAGGATCAGCGGGTACCGGTCGGCGGTGAAGGACTCCAGGACCCGCAGGTAGGGGGCGTGGACGACGGCCATCGAGAAGTCCGCGTCCGCCTCGGGACCGCCCGCGACCCGCTCGTAGCGGTCCCGCTTGATGTGCGGGTCGTCCAGGCCGGTGAAGGCCAGCTCCAGTCCGTCCAGCTTCAGGCGGGCCCGGGTGTTGGTGAGGTTCAGCCAGCCCGCGGTGTCGAAGGCGTCCCGCATCTCCTCCCACGGGTTGTGCACGGCGCCGACGACCGGCTTGTTGCCGTTCAGCCCGTGCCGGCCCTGGGCCTTCTCGATCAGGTAGCGCCCGGGGTTGCGCAGCCGCGGCCCGTAGTAGTCGTTCGACCCGAAGACGTACACGCCGGGGAACTCCATCAGCGGCCCCAGCGCGTCCAGCACCTCCGGCACGCCCTCCGTGTCGGAGAGGTTGTCACCCGTGTTGACCACGAAGTCGGGGCGCAGTCCGGCCAGGGACTGCAGCCAGGCGCGCTTCTTGCGCTGCCCGCCGACCATGTGGATGTCCGACACCTGGAGCACGCGCAGCGGCCGCATCCCGGCGGGAAGGACCGGCACCGTGACCCGGCGCAGCCGGAAGGAACGGGCCTCGAACCCGGCGGCATAGGCCACTCCCGCGGCCCCCACCGCCGCGAGTCCGGCCGTGACCTTCAGGGGGACTTCGTAACGCGCGCGCATGCCCCCATCGTCGCAGACCCGGAAAACCTGCGGGCGCCACCGCCCCCGCACCTGGCAGACTCAAGGGCATGACCACGCTCAAGGCCAAGCTCCAGGAAGACCTCACCACCGCCATCAAGGCGCGCGACGAACTCGCCTCGTCCACCCTGCGTCTGACGCTCTCCGCCATCACCAAGGAGGAGGTCGCGGGCAAGGAGGCGCGCGTGCTCTCCGACGACGAAGTCCTCAAGGTGATCGCCAAGGAGGCGAAGAAGCGCCGCGAGGCCGCGGAGGCCTTCGGCCAGGGCGGCCGCGCCGAGCAGGCCGCGCGGGAGACCGCGGAGGGCGAGTTCCTCGACGGTTACCTGCCCAAGCAGCTCAGCGACGACGAGCTCACCGCGATCGTGGCGCAGGCGGTCGAGGAGGCGAAGGCCGCGGGTGCCGAGGGGCCGCGGGCCATGGGCGCCGTCATGAAGATCGTGAACCCGAAGGTGGCGGGCCTGGCGGAGGGCGGCCGCGTCGCCGCCGTCGTCAAGCAGCAGCTTTCGTAGCGGTACGAACGCGGAACACGGCAGAGAAGAGGGGAGGG
>NZ_JBHWBP010000310.1:0-9218 GCF_042735575.1 Streptomyces sp. NPDC059564
GCACGCCGAGCTGCCGGTGCCCGCTCCGGCGCGCAGCGCCCCGGCCCGTGGCGGCCCGGCCCGCCGGGCCTCCTCCGGGGGTACGGCGAAGCCCGCGCCGGCGGGCCGCACCGCAGGCGGCGCCGCCCGTGGCCGGGCCTCCGTCAAGGCGAAGTTCCCCGGCAGCTGCCCCTGCGGCAAGCCGTACGCCGCCGGGGAGACCATCGTGAAGCTGGCGTCCCGCTGGGGGCACCCGGACTGCGCGTCGGCCGAGGACTGAGCCGGGGGCCGGGCCGGCGGCGGCTCCGCTCATCCGTTGAGGGAGGCCATCAGCTCGGGGGCGTACCGGTCGCCGGAGACCACCCCGTGCGGGGCCACCGCGTCGAGGGCGGCCAGGTCCGCGTCGGTGACCGTCACCGCGGTGGCGGCGATGTTCTCCTCCAGGTAGCGGCGCCGCTTGGTGCCGGGGATGGGCACCGCGCCCTGGCGCAGCGTCCAGGCCAGGGCGAGCTGCGACGGCGTGACCCCCTTGGCCTCGGCGAGCCGGCGGACCTCCGCGACCACGGCCAGGTTGCGGTCGAAGTTCTCCCCCTGGAAGCGGGGGTCCGTACGCCGGAAGTCGTCCTGCGCGAAGTCGTCGGGGCTGGTCACGGCCCCGGACAGGAACCCCCGGCCGAGCGGGGAGTACGCGACGAGCCCGATGCCCAGCTCCCGCAGGGTGTCCAGCACCCCGTCGTGCTCGATGCCCCGCTCGAAGAGGCTGTACTCCGTCTGCACGGCGGCCAGCGGATGCACGGCGTGGGCCCGCCGGATGGTGGCGGGCGCGGCCTCGCACAGGCCGATGTGGCGCACCTTGCCCGCGCTCACCAGCTCGGCGAGGGCGCCGACGCTCTCCTCGACCGGCACCGCCGGGTCCACCCGGTGCAGGTAGTACAGGTCGATGTGATCGGTGCCGAGGTGGCGCAGGGAGCGGTCCGCGGCACGGCGGATGTAGTCGGGGGTCCCGTTGTGGCCGAGGAAGGCGCCCTCGTCGGTGAACTCGACCCCGGTCTTGGTGGCGACCACGGCGGCGGAGCGGCGCCCGGCGAGGGCGCGGCCCAGCAGCTGCTCGTTGACGAAGGGGCCGTAGCCCTCGGCGGTGTCGAGGAGCGTGACGCCCAGCTCCAGGGCGCGGTCGATGGTGGCGAGGGACTCCGTGTCGTCGGTGGCCCCGTAGTGGGCGCTCATGCCCATCAGGCCGAGGCCCTCTGCGCCGACTTCCAGGCCCTGTCCGCCCAGTGCGCGGATCTCCATGGTGATGCTCCTCGATGCGTGGGGAAACGTAAGTAACTAACTGGATAGGTCAACCATGCGACGGCGATCCCCTGAATGTCAATAACCAGATAGTTACTTGCTAGGCTGCCGCCATGGCACGTGACTCCAGCGCAACCAAGGCACGGCTGCTCGACGCGGCGTTCTCCGAGTTCGCCGCCTACGGCATCGCCGGGGCGCGGGTCGACCGCATCGCCGAGGCCGCGCAGGCGAACAAACGGCTGATCTACGTCTACTACGGCAACAAGGAGCAGCTCTTCGACGCCGTGCTCCAGCGGGCCCTGGAGACGGGCTCCGAGTCCGTGCCCTTCGACGCCGACGACCTCCCCGCGTACGCGGGCGCCGTCTTCGACCACCTCGTCGCCCGGCCGTCGCTGATGCGGCTCGTCCTGTGGAAGCAGCTGGAGCGGCCCGGCTCCTCGGAGGCGGAGGCGAAGTCCTACCAGGGCAAGATCGAGGTGCTGGAGCGGGCCCAGCGGGAGGGCGTCGTCGACGCGGCCCTGGCGCCCGCCGACGTCCTCACCCTGGTCATGGGCCTGTCCCAGGCCTGGTTCGGCGCGGTGGGCGGCCCGGCCGCCGACGAGTCCGGCGCCGGCTGGCCGCCGGAGCTGCTGGCCCGCCACCGCGCGGCCGTGGTCGAGTCCGTACGACGCCTGGTCGCCGTGGCGCCCTGAGCCCGGCCGGCGTCACCTCAGGCCCGGCCCCCGCGCGGCGGGACGACCATCACCCGGGCCTGCTCCACGGAGGGCGCCATGGTGAACACCCGGTCGGCGCCGGTCAGTTCGAGGAGCCGGGCCAGGTGCCGGGGCAGCTCCCCGGCCAGGATCACCGGCCGGGTCAGGGCGGGCTGCAGCATCAGGCTCAGCACGGTCGAGTCGGTGAAGGTGACCCCGGCGACGTCCAGGACGTAGCGGCTCACGCCCGGGGCCAGGGGGTCGAGGGCCTCCCGCAGGCCGCTGAGGTGGTCGATGTCGAACTCGCCCGTCATGACGACGACGCGCACGTCCTCCCGCGACAGCACCTCGACGCGGCAGGGCGAGGGGTCCGTACCCATGTGTGCCTCATCCGTGCGTTCGTGATCCGTGCGTTCGTGATCCGTGCGTTCGTGATCCATGTGTTCCTCCATGATCGCTCCGATGCGTGAGCCGCTGTCGATGGGTGTTGCCGATGGGCCGGACGGGCGTCCCCGGGCCCGCGTCCGGTCCGGGTGCCCGGGCAGGTGTGCCGTGGGATGGTGGAACGGGATCGAACCGACACCGAGCGGGGTGGCCGGATCCTGGCGTCGCCCCCTGTCGGGGGGAGGAGCACTCATGAAGGGCACAAGGAGTTCCGTCGCGCTGCTCGCGGCCGGTGTACTCGCCGCAGGCCTGTGCGCCGGCATCGTTCCGGCGGCGGCAGCGTCGCCGGAAGCACCGGCACCCGCCTGCACGACCAGCCGGCTCGTGCCCGGCGGCGCCCAGCGCGTGGGGTCCACGCAGGTACGGGTCACCGTGATCAACGAAGGCCCGGGACCGTGCGTCCTGAAGAGCTTCCCGACCGTGGCCGTGGCGGGCTCGGGTTCCCCGGGCAAGGGCAAGGCCCTGAGCGTGGTCCGCCAAGGCCAGGCGCGCACCGTGCAGTTGCCCGCGGGCGGCCGGGCCACGACCCAGCTGACCTTCACCCCGGTCCTCGGCGAGGCGGACGGGTACTGCGCTTCCGGCGCGGATCCTGTCGTCGCCCCCTCGATCGTCGTGGGAGTCGGCGGCGGAGGCGGGCTCCAGATGGCGCCGGACGACGGCGGTGAGTTCGCGCTGTGCGGCGCCACCGTCCGCGCGACCGCGTTCCACTGACGCCGAAGTCCCCGGCCCTTCCGCTGTCGTTGTCGTTGCCGCTGTCGGGTGGGGCCGGGCGGCTCGCCTCATTCCACCACCAGGTCCGCGCGGTCGCGGCCCGGCGCGATGAGGCGGGCGTTGGCCTCGTCGGAGCGCGATACCCACCGGGCGGCTTCCGTCCCGGTCCGGCCGTGGCGGACGTGCCGGGCCACGAGGCGGCGTACCCGCACGGTGTCGTCGGGGGCCAGGTACCAGGTCTCGTCCAGCAGCGCTCGCACCGAGGCCCACGGCTCCGCCTCGTGCAGCAGGTAATTGCCCTCCGTGATCACCAGCGGTACGCCGGGAGGGACAGGGATGCTGCCGGCGACCGGCTCCTCCAGCGAGCGGTCGAAGGCCGGTGCGTAGACCACCTCGGCGCTGTCCGTGCGCAGGCGCCCCAGGAGCGCCCGGTAGCCGGCGGCGTCGAAGGTGTCGGGGGCGCCCTTCCGGTCGGCCCGCCCGAGCCGCACCAGCTCGGCCTGCGCCAGGTGGTAGCCGTCCATCGGTACGACGACGGCCAGTCCGGGCCCCAGTACCCGCGCCAGGTGCGCGGCCAGGGTCGACTTGCCCGCTCCCGGCGGCCCCGCGATGCCCAGGATCCGTCGTCCGCCCGCGGCCGCCAGCGCCCGGGCCCGGTCTTCCAGTTCCGCCCACTCCATCACCGTATGGTGCCATCCGCCCGTGGCGGCGGTCCGGCCAGGCCCGGGCAACAGGCCGATCGCAGGCTCCGTTTAGCCTGCGGGCATGGAGCCCCGCGTCATCCTCTGCCTCACGGCGCTGACCGTCACCGCCCTCGCGTACGGAGCGAGGGAGGCGCGGTACCGGCGCCGCGCCCGCGTCCGGCGCCGGTACGAGGCGCGGCTCACCGCCCTCGGGGTCGATCCGTACTACGCGGCGGCCGTGCGGGGCGAGGAGACGCGGGCCGCGGCCGCGGAGTTGCTGCTGGCCGGGGCGATAGGCATCGACAGCCGCTACGTGGTCCGGCTCGCGGACGGCGCCGGTACGCAGGCCCCCGCGCACCCGGTGCCCGCGGCGCTGCTGGAGGCCGTGCGGCGGCGCCACCCCCGGCCCGTGGTGCTGGGCCGGATCATCCAGCGCGACCCGGTGTACGAGGAGCGGTGCGGTGCGTTCCGCCGGGCCCGGGCGGAGTCCCTGCCCCGCCCGCCGCGCACGGGCGGGGCCCACGGGGCCCTGTTCGGGTGTGCGGGCGTGCTGGCGGTGGCCGCGCTGTGCGGCTTCTGGGGCTTCGCGATGGCGGCCGTGACGAGCCGGCTGCCGCACGGAGCCGTGGAGTGGGCGGCCGCGCTGGGCACCGTACTCGCGCTGGTCCTGCTCGTGTGGGGCCCGGGCGGCGACCGGAAACGGGACCCCGAGCCGGCGGAGAACGACCTTCTGCGGGCGTACTGCCTGCTGCTGCCGCACCCGGCGCTCGTCGCCCTGGACGCGGAGCGGCTGCGGAGGGTGGAGCGGAGCGTCTGGCTGGGGCGGCGGACGCGGAAGCGGCCGGGGGCGGTGTGACGGGGTGCGTCTTGTAGCGTCGGGGCGTGAACAGCGATCGCCGGGTCCGTCGTCTCGTCGTCGGCGACACCGTCTGGCTCTGGGCCCTCCGCCACCGGCATCCCGACTGCCGTGACGTGCTCTCCCTGCACCGTCAGGGCGTCGGGGGAACGCTGCGGATCGTCTTCCGCGACGGCCCGGGCCGGGTGGTGGGTGGCGGGTTCGCGGCGCACTGCGGGTGGGTCGCCCTCGTGGACGGCGGCTCCCTCAACCTCCACGAACCCGGCGCCGTACGCCGCCTCCTGGACGAAGTCGCGTCCCGGCGGCAGCTCCCGGTGTCCCGCACGGAGACCGAACTGGACGGCTGGCCGCTGCTGGAGGCCCTGACGGAGGCGGACGGCAACCTCCGGGCGTAGCCCCGCCGCCACCCGGCCGCCCCAGGCTCACCCCGGCGCGCGGGAGTGGCCCGGTCGAGGTGGAATGGGTGGGGTGGTGGGCGGGCGCGAGAGGACGTCGGTACCCGGCACCACGGTGAGACGAGGCGGAGGCGACCGGGCGATGTGGGGAACGGGCGAGGCCTACGAACCGTTCATGGGCCGGTGGAGCCGGCTGGTGGCCGCCGAGCTGGTGCGCCGGCTGGGCCTTCCTCCCGGCCTCGACTGGCTGGACGTCGGGTGCGGCACCGGCGCCGTCACCCGGCAGATCCTGCGCGCGGCCGCCCCGGCGGGGGTGACCGGCGTGGACCGGTCCGAGGACTACGTCCGGCACGCACGGCGGCACGTCCGGGACCCCCGCGCGCACTTCGTCTGCGGTGACGCCACGCGCCTGCCGCTGCCCGATGCCGGGGCGGGGGCGGCCGTGAGCGGGCTCGTGCTGAACTTCGTACCGGACCCGGCGCGGGCGGCGGCCGAACTGGTCCGCGTCGTCCGCCCCGGGGGCACGGTGGCGGTCTACCTCTGGGACTACGCCGACGACGGAATGGGCCTCCTGTGCCGCTTCTGGGAGGCCGCGACCGCACTCGACCCCCTCAACCGGGCATCCGACGAGAGGGCCCGCTTCCCCCTGTGCGGGCGCGGGCCGCTCCAGGCCCTGCTGACCGGCGGCGGCCTGGCCGGCGTGGAGGTGACGGCGATCAGCGTGCCCACCGTCTTCCGGGACTTCGCCGACTACTGGGAGCCCTTCCTCGGCGGCCAGGGACCGGCCCCCGGCTACGTCGCCTCCCTCGAACCGCCGCACCGGGCCGCCCTTCGCGACCGCCTGCGCGCGACCCTCCCCCGCTCCACCGACGGCTCCATCCCCCTGACGGCCCGCGCCTGGGCGGGCACCGGCCACCGCCCGGGCCCCTGAGCCGATCCGCCCGGTCCCGGCCCGTGAGGCGGCCGCCACCCGGGATCGGGCTCTGTCGGTGCCCCGGCCTAGGGTGGGCGGATGAGCGAGATACGGATCGTCGCCGATCAGGGCGAGTGGCGAGGCGGGTTCGAGGAGCGGGTGCTGGACGGGTACCGGGCCGCGGGGTGTTCGGAGCCGCTGGCCCAGGCGCTGCTGGCACGGGCGGTGGAAGGGATCGACGGCTGGACGGTGGCCACGGACGGCAGCGGCTGGATCGCGGTCGGCGTGACGGAGGACAACGGGGCCACCGTGGGCCGGATCCACGACCTGACGGTGCCGCGGGGGCGCGAGTGGGCCGAGCGGTGGTGCGCCGAGCACGGCGCGCAGCGGGTGGTGGTCCGGCTCACCGGCGGAGCGGGCCCGTTCGCGGACTACCCCGTACGGGGCCAGAACCGCATGCGCGCCGCCGCCGAGCGGCCCGTGCTGCCGCCGGGCCTGACGGTGCGCCGGCTCACCGAGGAGGAGTACCCGGGCTGGTACGCCGCCGAGGAGGCCGCGTACATCGCGGACATCGTCCGGGCCGGGGCCCTGACCCCGGAGCAGGCGAAGGAGAAGTCCGACCGGGACTTCTCCCTCTACCTCCCCCAGGGCTACCTGACCCCGGGGCACGCCTTCTACGCGATGGAGGCCGAGGGCCAGGTGATCGGCACCGGCTGGGTGAACCACGGCTTCCTGCCGGGCGTGACCTTCGGCTTCTCCCTCGAGGTGCACAAGGAGCACCGCGGCAAGGGCTACGGCCGGGCCGCGATGGCCGTCGGCGAGTGGGCCACCCGGCAGGGCGGCGACGAGGCGATGATGTTCAACGTGTTCGGCGGCAACGAGGTCGCGATGAGCCTCTACGACAGCACGGGCTTCGTCGTGCTGGACGAGTTCCGCTCGATCGACCTCTGAGGGCTGTGACCGGGGTGCGCGGGCGCGCACAGGGGTCGTCGCAGTCTCACTTCAGATCGGTACGGGGGTCGATGACCCAGTGGTTGGTCGGCAAGACCCGGTCGGCGAAGGTCACGTCCTCCTCGCCCAGGAGCCTGAAGCCTAGGGACCGGCATATGCCATTCGACGGGGCATTCGCTGTCGCCGGAAACGCGTGCACGACACCCCAGCGGTCTTCTTCGCGGGCCAGTTCAAGCACGGTGCGGACGGCCAGCTTGCCCAGACCGCGTCCCTGGAACTCCGGCAGCACCATCCAGCCGATCTCGGTGATCCGCCTGCCGTCCTCGTCGTGGGACCACAGGGTCACGGTTCCCGCCACCGCCGCCGGGACGGTCTCGTCGGGAAGGATCATCTTGATCCACTGAGTGCCGCCTGCCACACCGCGGACATCGCGCTCGACCTTCGCCGCCATCCCTTCAGGAGGAAGCGGGCCGCCGAGGTCGGCCATCATGACCGGGTCGCACCGCATCCGAACGTAGGCTTCGACGTCGCCCATCCCCACATCACGCAAACGCACTTGCTCACCCTCTTCCGACTCGTCCGGCACCGCCCCCACGATCACACGGCGGTCCCTCACGACACTACGTCGACCGTGGGCGGCGGCGACAGCGCCGAAGCCCTGGCCGGCCCCGGCCCACCTGCGGAGGCGTCGGGTCCATGGGAGAGGATGGCAGCTCGCCCCGGATGCGTACGCACGCGCGAACCGGGGCTGGCACGCAACACGAGCTGACAGGTGACATGGTGACGACACAGCACATACCGCGACGGGCGGCGGCCCCCCTCTCCGCCGCCCCGGCCCCGGCCCCCGAGGCACCCGGCGCGGAGGAGATCCGTTGACCCGGGACCTCGTCCTGCACGACTGGGTGGTCGCCGCCATCGCGCTGGTCTCGGGCGGTGTGGCCGGGCTGCTGCTGCGGGCCCTGCTGAAGTGGCTGGGCAAGCACGCCCTGCGGACGCGGTGGACCGGGGACGACCTCATCGTCGACTCCCTGCGCACCATCGTGCCGTGGGCCGCCGTCATCGCGGGCGTGGCGGTGGCGGCCTCGGCGCTGCCCCTCACGGCGCGGCTCGCCGGGATCGTGAACCAGTCGCTCACCGCCGTGCTCATCCTCATCGCCACCGTCACGGCGGCCCGGGTCGTCGCGGGTCTCGTCCAGTCGCTGGCGCAGTCCCGGACCGGGGTCGCCGCGTCGGCGAGCATCTTCGTCAACATCACGCGCATCGTGGTGCTCACGATGGGCGTGCTGGTCGCGCTGGAGACCGTCGGGGTGTCCATCGCGCCGCTGGTCACCGCCCTCGGGGTGGGCGGTCTCGCCGTCGCCCTGGCCTTGCAGGACACCCTGGCCAACCTCTTCGCCGGGGTGCACATCCTCGCCTCGAAGACCGTCCAGCCCGGTGACTACATCCGGCTGAGCAGCGGCGAGGAGGGGTACGTCGTCGACATCAACTGGCGCAACAGCGTGGTGCGCAACCTGTCGAACAACCTGGTCATCATCCCCAACGGGCGCCTGGCGCGGACGAACATGACCAACTACACGCAGCCGGAGCAGAAGCTGTCGATCCTCGTGCAGGTCGGGGTGGGCTACGAGAGCGACCTGGAGCACGTCGAGCGGGTGACCCTCGACGTCGTGGACAGCGTGATGGCCGACATCAGCGGCGGCCTCCCGGACCACGAGGCGGCCGTCCGCTTCCACACGTTCGCGGACTCCCGGATCAACTTCACGGTCATCCTGGGCGTGGGCGAGTTCAGCGACCAGTACCGGATCAAGCACGAGTTCATCAAGCGCCTGCACCAGCGCTACCGGGCCGAGGGGATCTCGATCCCCGCCCCCGCGCGGACGGTCTCCCTCCAGCAGGAGGATCCCCGGCCGTCGTCCGGGTCGCCTTCCTCCGTCCCGCACCAGCGGGACGCTTCGTCGGCCGCGTTCCTGGCGGACCGTCAGCGGTAGCGGAGGGGACCCTACGAATTGTGCAGAGACCCCCACACAAGCGGATACCCGTTCCTATGATGTTGCCTCTTTAACCAAATCCAGGTGGGGGTACTACCGATGCACAGCGCGAACAGGGGCAGCAGAACGGGGAACGGCCGCAGAGGCGGGCGCGGGGCGGCGGGGCGGGTCCGCCTCGCGCTGGTCGGTCTGCTGGCGGCGGGCGTGGCCGTCGCGTGCGGACCGGCGGAGGGCAGCGGCCCGGCCGTTCCGCCGCCGCCGAGCCTGACTTCGGCGGCGCCGACGACGGCCTCCCCCTCCCCGACGCCGACCC
>NZ_JBHWBP010000311.1:0-9197 GCF_042735575.1 Streptomyces sp. NPDC059564
GGGGCCGCGCGGCATCGTTCGATCAGATTTTCGCCGTCTGACCGGATCTCCTCGAGTCGAAAACCGGGACAGATGCCTGCAAACTGACCCCGTCGGGATCTTCCCGGCTGCTTCGGGGAGGAGGTACTGGCGTGCGCGCGAGGCCGAGCCGAGCGGTATCGCTGCTGGTCACCTCGGTGATCCTGACCGGACTCCTGATCCCCGGAGCCATCGCGCAGCCCGGTGGCGCGGACGCGGAAGCGGGCCCGGAAGCGGGCTCCCGAGCGGCGGCCCCGGCCGTCGTGGACCTCGCCGACATCCCCGCCGAGCCACCCGTACGGCCCGCTCCGGCCGCGCCCCGGGAGCTCTACGGCGCCGACTGCGACACGGAGATCGACGGCTCGCAGGTGGTCGCGTACTGCCACAACGGCTACCCCGAGACCGACCTGCTCCGCCTGCACGTGGAGTGCGACCGCTGGTGGGACCTGGACGCGGACAGCGCCGCCGTGCCCCTGGACCCGGCCGGCCGGGTCAGGCTCACCGGGCGCTGCTGGAAAGAGGTCCGCACGGCCTGGGTGAGCCACCAGCGGCCCTGAGGTCCGCCCGGTGCCCGCCGGACGCCCGCTCGGCGCCGGCCCGGCTTCGGCGTCCGGCTCAGCCGCGGCCCTTGCCCAGGCAGACGAAGGGGTAGCCCGCGGCCTCCGAGGCCGCCGCGTCCCCGTCCCCGCGCCGGATCGCCTCGATCAGCCGGGCGTGGTCCAGGTGGTCGGCCGGGTGGAGCACGGTGCCGACGTCCGCCCGCAGCCAGTCCGCCACCAGGTCGCCGAGGTCCGCGTACAGCTCGATCAGCACCTCGTTGTGCGAGGCCGTCACCACCGCCATGTGCAGCCCGACGTCCGCCCCCACGAACAGCTCCGCGTCCCCGCTCGCCCAGGCCTCCTCGCGCCGCGCCAGCAGTGCGTCCAGCTGTACGAGGTCCCGCTCGGTGCGCCGCTCCGCGGCCAGCCGGGCCGCCGAGGACTCCAGCGTCGAGCGCAGCTCCGCGATGTGCCGCGGGTCGGCCCCGGCGAAGCGGCGGTGCATCACCCCGGCCAGCTCGCTGGTGGCGATCACGTAGGTGCCCGAACCCTGGCGGATGTCCAGCAGCCCGTTGTGCGCCAGCGCGCGGACGGCCTCCCGTACGGTGTTGCGGGCTACGCCCAGCAGCTCCACCAGCTCCGGCTCGGTCGGGATGCGGCCCCCCACCGGCCACTCGCCGGAGGTGATCTGGTTCCGGAGCTGGGCGATCACCTGATCGACGAGCGCGGATCGCCGGGGCGAGGTCAGCGGCATGTGAGCGGGATCCTCTCGGGGACGACTGGACAACCAATCATCCCATGATTCTATGATGGTTCAATGTCCGACGAAGAAGTCCAGACCATGAACCGTCAGGCGGCCGTGCACACGCGCCGCGACGAGGCCCTGCCCGCCTCCGCCCACGTCGCCCCCAAGTGGCTCGGCCCGGTACTCATCGTCGGAATCGTGCTGGCCGCCCTCAACCTGCGGCCCGCCATCACCAGCCTCGGCGCCCTCTTCGAGGAGACCCGTACCGGCCTCCACATGAGCGGCACCGTCGCCGGACTGATCACCTCGGTGCCCGCGCTGTGCTTCGCCGTCTTCGGCATCACCGCGCCCCGCCTCTCCCGCCGTTTCGGCCCCGCCGCCGTCGTCTGCGCCGGCATGGCCGCCGTCGCCGCGGGCCTGCTGATCCGCCCCTTCGCGGACAGCGCCGCCGCCTTCCTCGCCGCCAGCGCCCTGTCCCTGGCCGGCATAGCCCTGACCAACGTGCTGCTGCCCGTCATCGTCAAGCGCTGGTTCCCCGACCGCGTCGGCACCATGACCGGGCTCTACTCCATGGCCCTGGCCGCCGGCACCTCCCTCGCCGCCGCCGCGACCGTCCCGCTGACCTCCGCGCTCGGCGGCAGCTGGCGCACCGGGCTGCTGATCTGGGCCGTCCTCGCGCTGGCCGCCGTACTGCCCTGGCTGCCCATCGCCGCCGCGAGCCGCCGCGAGAAGGCCGCCGCGCCCGCCTCCGCCGTACGCGAGGACGCCGGCCCGTCCGTCATCCGCAGCCGCACCGCCTGGGCGCTCGCCTGCTACTTCGGCCTCCAGGCCACCGGCGCCTACGTCACCATGGGCTGGCTCCCGCAGATCTTCCGCGACGCCGGGGTCTCCGCCTCCACCGCCGGCGTGCTCCTCGCCGTCACCATGGTCATGGGCGTCCCGCTGGCCTTCGTCATCCCGCGCCTCGCCGGCCGCATGCGCCACCAGGGCCCCATCGCCGTCACCCTCGGCCTCTTCGGGTTCGCCGGCTACCTCGGGCTCTACCTCGCGCCCGCCGCCGGAGCCTGGGCCTGGGCCCTCCTGCTGGGCATCTCCAACTGCGCGTTCCCGCTCGTCATCACGATGATCGGACTGCGCGCCAAGTCCCCGGCCGGGGTCGTCAAGCTCTCCGCCTTCGCCCAGAGCACCGGCTACCTCATCTCCATCCCCGGGCCGCTGGTCATCGGCACCCTCTACCAGCACAGCGGCGGCTGGGACCTGCCGCTGGCCCTGATGACCGCCCTGCTCGTCCCCCAGATCGCCCTCGGTGTCCTCGCCGGCCGGGACCGCACGATCGAGGACGAATGCGGCATGCGAGACTGACCGACATGTCGCCCGTACTCGAACCGAACCCCCAGAACGGCCACAAGAAGCTCGGCCTCGTGCTCGGCGCGATGCTGCTCGTGACCGTGGTCATCTCCATCATCGCGACCCTCGCCTCCCCCTGAGCCCTCGCCCGGAACCGGCCCGCGGAGCGTGAGGGTGGGGTTAGCCCCACCATCCCCTAGGGGGCCAGGTTCAGGGTCGACTGGGGTGTGCCCCGGATGGGAACCGGCGCCTCGGATCCATAGATTCGAAGCAGCGAGCCCGTCCCAGCGCACACCCCGGAGGCGGCCATGTCGGCCCCCACGCACACCCAGCCCCTCGCGGCCCCGTCCGCCCGCCGCCGCAGCGCGACCCACGCCGGCGCGAGCACCCGGCTGCACTGGTGGGCCCTCGCCCTGCCGGCCCTCGCCTTCGGACTCCTGCTGCTCCTCCTCGCCGGCTCCGGCCAGGCCCAGGCCACCACCGGCGAGGCCTCCGGACTGCTCCAGGTCACCCACCAACTGCTGCGCGCCGTCGGCTGAGCCCCGCGCGCCGGGGCACGCCCCAGCCCCGCCCGCGGCACCTCAACACCCTGCGCCCCGTGGCGCGTTTCATGCGAAGCTGGGAGCCATGAGCGCCGACACACCCCGCAGGATCGCCCTCCTCCGGCACGCCAAGGCCGACTGGCCCGAGGTGTCCGACCACGACCGCCCGCTGGCGGAACGCGGCCGCAAGGACGCACCGGCCGTCGGACTGAAGCTGGCCGAGACCGGCATCGCCTTCGACCTGGCCCTCTGCTCCACCGCCGCCCGCACCCGGGAGACGTGGAAGCTCGCCGTCCAGGAACTCCCGCACCGGCCGAAGACCTCGTACGAGGAGCGGCTCTACGACGCCTCGCTGGGCGAGCTCATCGCCCTGCTGAACGAGACCTCCGACGAGGTGTCCGACCTCCTCGTCATCGGCCACAACCCCGGCATGCACGCCCTCGCCGACGCCCTCTCGGGGCGCGCGGAGGGCGACACCCTGGCGCGGATGACCCGTACGGGCTTCCCGACCGCCGCGCTGGCCGTCGTCTCCTTCACCGGCTCGTGGAAGTCCCTCGAACACGGCGTGGGCACGCTGCTGGACTACTGGACGCCCAAGGAACACTGACCGCACTGCGTACCGCACGCGGCCCGGGGCCACCACGCCCCGGGCCGCCGTACGTCCGGAGCCCTCACCTGCCGGGCGGCGCCGGAACGCCCGCGTCCCGGGCCTCCCACAGCTCCGGGTAGAACCGCCGGTACACCGCCGCCCGCAGATGGGCCACCCCGCTGCTGCCGCCGGTCCCCGGCCGCCCGCCGATCTGCCGTTCCACCAGCAGCGCGTGGCAGGCCCGCCACTCCGTCCAGATCTCGTCGTGGTCCACCAGCGCCTCCGACAGCTCCGCCAGCTCCGCGAACTCGGCCGGGTCACCGTCCCGCGGCGCCGCCGCGAGCCGCCCGTACGCCTCCCGGCGGTCCTCCGGCGTCGCCACCGCGAAACCGGCCTTGCCCAGCAGCGCCACGAACGCCTCCCACAGGGTGGGCTCCGCCAGCCTCCGGCGCAGCCGCTCCCGCTCCGGCGCGCTCAGCCCGGCGATCACCCGGGCCCCGTACTCCCCGCGCACCCAGTCCGCGCCGCACAGCGCCGCGATCTCCAGATACTGCGCCGACTGCGCACCGCTGCTGCTGCCCAGCACCCCGCGGAAGGCGTGGAACTCGCGCGGCGGCATGGTGCGCAGCGGATGGATCCCGGCGATCAGCGCCCGCGTGACGGCCACGCTCCGCACCAGCCGGGCCCGCGCCGGGCGCGCGTCGCCCTCCAGCATCCGGTCGCGGGCGTCCGTCAGGTCGCGCAGCAGCTGCCCGAACCACAGCTCCTGCACCTGGTGGACGGCGATGAACAGCAGCTCGTCGTCGACCCCGTCGGCCAGCGGCACCTGGAGCGCCAGCAGCTCGGGGAGCCGCAGGTAGTTCTCGTAGGTCACAGGGGTTACAGGCGTCACGGGCGTCACGGGCTCAGGCATCGTTCTCCTCCGGGGCGCGCAGTCCGTGGGCGGCGAACGCGTCCGTGGCACCGGGCAGGTCGAAGGCATCGACCTGGGCGCACAGCCGCAGGGTGGAGCGGGAGATCGTCTGGATGCGGTCGAGGCCCGCCCCGCCGCCGTAGCTGTCGGCGAGGACCGCCTCGGTACGGTCCTCGTCCAGGCCGGCCAGCCGCAGGGACACCCGTACGGGCTCCAGGTCCCAGTCGAGGGCCGCGCGGATCATCGCGGGCAGGGCGCGGGCCGCCAGTTCCCGGCGCCGCTGGTCGAGCCGGGCCCACAGCTCCAGGAAGAACGCGGAGAAGAAGCGGTGGTGGCGCCCCTCGTCCTTGGCGTGGTCGCGCATCAGCTCGCGGACCGTGCTCACCACCGTCGGGTCCTGCGGCACCTCGTTGAGTACCGCGGTGATCAGCGTCTCGAAGACCACCGCCTGCAGCTGGCCGGCCAGCAGCGGGTCCTGGGGCAGCAGCCGCCGCCCGCTGTCCTGGAGGGCCGTGACGAACCCGCCGTAGTCGACCTCGGGCACGGCGATCCCGGTGGCGGCCGCGACCTGGTCGGCCAGGTCCAGGCTGTACAGGGCGTGGTAGCCCTCGTCGCAGTACACCTTGAAGGCGTCCATCCGCAGCGCGGTGGGGAAGTGCAGGCCGGAGTTGCCGTTGGCGACGGGCTCGGCGGCCCCGTTGACCACCCGGGTCTCCAGGTGCGTCGTCGAGTGCAGGAACTGGTACAGGTGCCGTACGGAGACCTCGCGGACCCGCTCCGGAGCCAGCGCCTCCACCTCGGGGTGCGCCAGGTGCGGAACCAGGGCGTCCGGGAAGAAGACCCGGCCCTGCTCCGTCTCGGCGTCGAACATCCTCCGTACGCCGCCCCGCACGCCGGCGTTCTCGTACCAGCGGTCGAGGGGACCGGGGGCGGTGCTCATGGGCGCCTTCCGTTCGAGGTCGAAGAGGAGGGGGAGGGGGCGGCGAGGTGGGCGGCGATCCGGCGGACCGCCTCCGCGACCAGCGGGGCCGGGACGGTGTGGCACAGCCGGAACCAGCCCGGCTCGGGCGAGCGGAACGCCCCGCCCGGCAGGATGCTGACCCTGGCCGTCTCGAACAGCCCCCGCCACAGCCGCTCCTCGGCCTCGAAGCCGCCGCCGGGCAGCCACCGGCGCAGGTCCAGCCAGACGGAGAACCCGGCCTCGGCCGGTGCGTACGGGATCCCGTGCGCGTCCAGCAGTGCCACGAGGTGCCCGTACGAGTCCTCCAGCCGGCGGCGGCCCGCCGCGAGGAAGGAGGCCACCCACGCCGGGTCGCCCAACAGGGCGGCGAGGGTGTGCTGGGTGGCGGTCGAGACGGGCGCGAAGTAGGCCATGGCCCGCGCCGCGTCCCGTACCCCGGGGTCGCGGGTGTGCAGGACGCCCGTCTTCAGGCCGGGCAGCCCGAAGTCCTTCGCGAAGCCCCAGACGACATGGGTGCGCCCGGCCCAGTCCGGATTGACCGTGGGGTCGGCGGCGCTGGTGAAGGCGTGCGGGCCGAAGAGGGCGTGGGCGTAGATCTCGTCGGAGATCAGGTCCACGTCGTACGCGCGCACCACGCGCAGCAGCTCGGCCAGCACCTCGGGCGGGTGTACCTCGCCGAGGGGGTTGGACGGCGAGGAGAGCGCGACCGCGCGGACCGTCGTCCCCTCGGCGGCGGCCGCCTTCAGGGCCCGCTCGACCGCTCCGGCCGTCAGCCGGAACCCGTCGGCCGCGTCCAGCGGGGCGGGCAGGATCCGGGCGCCGGAGCGGCCGCCGAGATCGGTGTCGAAGGCCCCGTAGTAGGGGGCGGGCACCACGATCGCCTCGCCCGGATCGCACAGGACGGACGCGATGGCGTCCAGCGCCCCGGTCGCTCCGCTGATCACCACGAGGTCGTCCGCGTCCAGCGGCGTACGGCAGGTCGCGGAGAGCAGGGCCGCGACGCGCTCGCGCAGGAGGCCGGTGCCGTGGAGCGGCGCGTAGCGGGCGGTCGCCTCCGTCATCGGGTCGAGGGCGGCGAGCGCGGCCAGCCGGTCGTCGAGGAGGTCCCACAGGAGGCGGTTCTCCGCGGTGCCCAGGTTGAGGTAGCCGTCGGGGCGTACGTGCGCCTCGTACGGTTCGGCCTCGGCGCGGAAGTGGGCCTCGGCGATGGCGGGGGTGTCGGCGAGGAGGCGGGCGGCCTGTCGGGAGACCATCAGACCCTCCCGCCGTCCACGTCGAGGCCGGTGAGCAGGCCGGGGTGGACGCCGAGGCCCATCGACGCGTCGATGACGGCGCCGTGCAGGGCCGCCGAGTGCTCGCCGGCCAGCCACCACACCTGTTCGGCGATCTCCCGGGACTCGATCATCCGGCCCCGGGGCAGCCGTGCGGTGAGGGTCGCGTGCTCCTCGGGCGAGAGCTTGTCCAGGGTGCTGGCCCGGAACATCGCGGTCTCGACGGCGCCGGGGCACAGGGCGAAGACCTGCACCGGGGTGTGCACCAGCTCGGCGGCCAGGTGCCGGGTCAGGTAGGTGAGGGCGGCCTTGCTCATCCCGTCGGCGGGGTGGAAGCCCGGGAACTGGAAGATCCCGCCGCCCACGCTGGAGATGTTGATGATCTTTCCGGAACCGCGCTCCAGCATGCCGGGCAGCAGCTGCTCCGTGAGCCAGAGCGGGCCCACCGCGTTGATCTGGAAGAAGGCCGAGGCCTTGTGCCGGCCGGGCCCGTCGGTGTATTGGTCGATGGTCTTGGAGCCGACGGCGGCGTTGTTGACCAGGACGTCGACCGGGCCCGGCAGCCGGTCGAACAGCTGCTCGTGCTCCTCCCAGTCGCCCTGGCTGAAGGGGAAGGCCTCCACCTTGGCGCGGCCGGTGAGCGCCAGCTCCTGCACCAGCTCCTCGGCCCGCTCCCGGCCGTTGCGGTACGTGAACCAGACCGTCCAGTCCTCTTCCGATGCGAACCTCTCCACACAGGCCCGGCCGATACCGCCGGAGCCCCCGGTGATGAGCACACTTCGAGTCATCGTGTTCCCCTCGAACGGGCAAGGCTGACCGCACGGGTCAGGGTGTTTGTCCCAAGTGGACGGGGAACCAGGCCAGTTCGGGTCGTGATCGGCCGGACTGTCCCTCGTGCCGATGGAGGGTTCCCGGTCGTCGGGGTGCCCCCGGGACGGCCGGAAACGACCGACGCCCGGCCGGGAGGACCGGCCGGGCGCGTGGAACGGGGAGAACCCGGGGGGAAGAGGCGGAAGCGGTGGGCCTCAGGCCAGGTTGGCCGCTTCCACTTCCTCCCGGGTGATGCCGAGCAGGTACAGCACCGCGTCCAGGAAGGGCACGTTCACCGCGGTGTGGGCGGCCTCGCGGACCACCGGCTTGGCGTTGAAGGCCACGCCCAGCCCGGCCGCGTTCAGCATGTCCAGGTCGTTGGCACCGTCACCGATCGCCACCGTCTGCGCCAGCGGCACCCCCGCCTCGGCGGCGAACCGGCGCAGCAGGCGGGCCTTGCCGGCCCGGTCCACGATCTCACCGGTGACCTTGCCGGTCAGCTTCCCGTCGACGATCTCGAGGGTGTTCGCCGAGGCGAAGTCCAGCCCCAGCCGCTCCCGAAGGTCGTCCGTCACCTGCGTGAAGCCGCCCGAGACCACGCCCACCTGGTAGCCGAGCGTCTTCAGCGTCCGGATCAGCGTCCGGGCCCCGGGGGTGAGCCGCACCTCGGAACGGACCTTGTCCACCACCGACGCGTCCAGCCCCGCCAGCAGCGCCACCCGGGCGTGCAGGGACTGCTCGAAGTCCAGCTCACCGCGCATGGCCCGCTCGGTCACCTCGGCGACCTCGGCCTCGCAGCCCGCGTGGGCGGCGAACAGCTCGATGACCTCGTCCTGGATCAGGGTCGAGTCCACGTCCATCACCACCAGCCGCTGCGCGCGGCGGTGCAGGCCCGCCGACACGACGGCCACGTCGACGCCGATCTGCGCGGCCGTGAGGGCGAGGGCGGTACGCAGGGGCTCCGTCTCGGCGCCCGAGACGGCGAACTCGACCGCCGTCACCGGATACTTCGCGAGCCGGAAGATACGGTCGATGTTGCCGCCGGTCGCGGTGATCCGGGCGGCGATGGTGGCCGTGGACTCCGCGGTGAGCGGGTGCCCGAGCACGGTGACGTGCGAACGGCCACTGCCGCGCGGCCGGTTGTCACCGGTGCCGGAGAGGATCTCCGCCTGCAGCTTGAGCGACTCGGCCCAGCTGTGGACGGTGGCCCGCAGCTCGCCCTCGATGCCGGAGGCGGGCTTGGTGACGAGGGCGCACAGGACGATGCGGCCGCGGGTGACGACCTGCTCGATGTCGACGACATCGACGGAGTAGGCGGCGAGGGTGTCGAACAGCCCGGCGGTGATCCCGGGACGGTCCTTGCCGAAGATCTTGACGAGGAGGGTGGGGACGTCGGAGGTCTGCGAAGCGCTCATGGTGTTCCCACCGTAACCGGCACGCAGTGCCCCACGCCCCCGAGGTC
>NZ_JBHWBP010000312.1:0-9151 GCF_042735575.1 Streptomyces sp. NPDC059564
CCGCCGGACGATTTCCGTCCGGCGGCCGGGCCCTCGCGCGCGTTCCTCGCTGGTTCGGCCGCTACTGGCGGGGGAGCTCCTTGCCCGTGGTCGCGTCGACCACCTTGCGGTCGCCGAGCGGCTGCTGGAGCTTCGCCGTCAGGGACATCTCCTGCGCCAGCATGATGCAGGCCTGGCCCGGCTCCTTCGGGGTGTCCGTGATCTTCACCAGGACCGAGCCGCCCTCCTCGCGCACCTCCAGGGCGTACGTGCTGCACACCCCGCCCCAGAAGTTCACCGTCAGCGTGCGGTCGGCCTGCGCGTACGAGAACCCGGGCACGGTACGGCCCGCCGGGGGCACCGGGGCGCCGCCGCCGTCGTTCTTGCCCGCCGGGGTGGCGACCGTACGGCCCGCCCCGCCGTCCTTGCCCGCCACCTCGAACAGCCAGGCCGGCACCAGGCCCCGGCCGCCGTCGACCGTCCCCGGGGCCAGGCCGAGCACGGCCCCCCGTACGGTCTCCGTCCGCGGCGGCTTGACCGGGCGCGGCTCCGGGTTGCAGGGCAGCGTGTCCGTGGCGCCCGTCGGGGTGTCCGGGGTCAGCGGGACCGACGTCGCGCAGCCGCTGGGGCCCGGGCCGGTGCCGTCGCCGCCCTTGGCCGCCGCGTTGAGCCGGGCCAGCGCCTCCTCGGCCCCGACCACCGGCTGCTCGCCCGCCCGGACCGGGGCCTTCAGCTCGCCGCTGCCCGACACCACCTGGGCGTCGGCGCCCACGCGCACCTTGGTGGACCACCCCGTGGTCGGCAGCCCGCCCACGACCGGATCGGCGCTGACCACGCGGACGGAGCCCTGCGTGAGGCGGGCGTCCAGCCTGGCGTCGCCCTGACCGGCGGCCGCGAGCAGCGGGGCCGCGGCCGCCTTCGCCGCCTCCTCGGAGACGGGCTTGGCCTGCGCGTCCGACCCGGCGGCCGCCGCGCCGCCGTCGGAGCCCTGGGGCAGGGTGGCCGGGCCGCAGGTGTCCTTGCCGCGCACGCAGTCGTCCCCGGCGCCGTTGCCGTTCGGGGCGCCGCCCTGGAAGCGGGAGAAGCTCCAGGTCCCGGGAGCCTTACGGGTCACCGTGAGCCGGGGCCCCGAACCGTCGGCGGTCTCCCCGGCCTGCCACTCCTCGCCGCTCAGCCGGGGCGCGCCGGAGATCCCGAGGGCGCGCGCGAGCCGGGCCACCTCCTCGGAGGTGACCTCGCCGGACGCGGCGAAGGACGGCGCACCGTCCTTCGGGGCCTGGGGGAGCGGGCCCTCGGCCCGGTAGGTCACCGGTCCGCCGGACGGGTCCGGCTCCCCGGGGGCGATGCCCGGCCCCGGGGGCGACCCCGCGGTGCGCGGCGCGACGGCCGCGCTGTCACTCGTACGGACGCCGCTGCCCGAGGCATCCCCGTAGGCCGTGGACGCCCAGTACGCCGTCCCGCCGCCGGCCAGCAGGACGGCGGCCGCGATCGAGCCGATGGCCCAGGACGGCCGCCGTCGTGTGGCGCGTGATGTGTCGGGTTGTTCGCTGGTCACCGCATCGCTCCTTCGCGTGTCCCGCCGTACGTGATGCGGGTGTGACGCGGCGGGCGCGAAACCGGTTCCCTCCCGGTGGCCGTCAGTCCCCGTACGCCGCCGTGGAGGCGATGAGGCGGGCCGAGGCGGGCGGGACGCTGATGCCGTGGATCTGGGACGGCGTCACGCGGACCGGACGCGGCTCCCGGGGGACGGACCAGTGCGGAGCCATGCGGGCGCAGTCGCCCAGCAGCCGGGCGAAGCCGGGGCGGGCGCCGGCGGTGTACTCGGCGTACCCGAAGCCATCGGTAGAGGTCATGGGGCACGGTAGGCACGCCGGGGCGCGCGAAGGAAGTCCTACTACGGGGTAGTTTCGCCGGGTCGGCCCACCGCCGTGGACCGGGTAGTTTTGACTGTCCCCTTGCCGTCCTCCGCAGGAGCATCCACGCCGTGCGCATCGCAGTCACCGGCTCCATCGCCACCGACCACCTCATGACCTTCCCGGGCCGCTTCGCCGACCAGCTGGTCGCCGACCAGCTCCACACGGTCTCCCTCTCCTTCCTCGTCGACAACCTCGACGTACGGCGGGGCGGTGTCGGCCCGAACATCTGCTTCGGCATGGGGCAGCTGGGCTCCCGTCCGATCCTGGTCGGCGCGGCCGGCTCCGACTTCGACGAGTACCGCGCCTGGCTGGACCGGCACGGGGTCGACACCGAGTCGGTGCGGATCTCCGAGGTGCTGCACACCGCGCGCTTCGTCTGCACGACGGACGCCGACCACAACCAGATCGGCTCCTTCTACACGGGCGCGATGAGCGAGGCCCGGCAGATCGAGCTGAAGGCCGTCGCCGACCGGGTGGGCGGGCTGGACCTCGTCCTCATCGGCGCCGACGACCCCGAGGCGATGCTCCGCCACACGGAGGAGTGCCGGACGCGGGGGATCCCCTTCGCCGCCGACTTCTCGCAGCAGATCGCCCGGATGGACGGCGAGAACATCCGCACCCTGATGGAGGGCGCGACGTACCTGTTCTCGAACGAGTACGAGAAGGGCCTCATCGAGTCGAAGTCCGGCTGGACCGACGCGGAGATCCTCTCGAAGGTCGGCACCCGGATCACCACGCTGGGCTCGCAGGGCGTGCGGATCGAGCGGGCCGGCCAGGAGCCGATCGTGGTGGGCTGCGCCGAGGAGACGGCGAAGGTCGACCCGACGGGCGTCGGCGACGCGTTCCGCGCGGGGTTCCTCACGGGGCTGGGCTGGGGCGTCGGCCTGGAGCGGGCGGCGCAGCTCGGCTGCATGCTGGCGACGCTGGTCATCGAGACCCTGGGCACCCAGGAATACACCCTGGCCCGCGCCCACTTCATGGACCGCTTCACGAAGGCCTACGGCGAAGCGGCCGCCACCGAGGTCCGCACCCACCTGGCCTCCTCCTGATCCTGCACGGAGCCCCCCGGACCCGCTCCGGGGGGCCGCCGGGTCAGGTGAGGCGGCGGATCGTGTAGGACGTGCCCTGGGGGTGGGGGGATTCGCCCAGGTAGGCGTGGCCGCGGATCGCGCACCAGGCCGGGATGTCCAGGCGGGCCACCTCGTCGTCCGAGAGGACGGTGACCGTGCCGCCGACCGGGACCCGGCCGATCGTGCGGGCCAGCTCGATCACCGGCTGGGGGCAGCGCAGCCCCAGGGTGTCGAGCACCAGCGACTCCGCCTCCGGCGCCGCCGGCTCCGGCTCCGTGACGCCCAGCTTCTCCCGGACCCCGGCCACCGCGGCCGGGAGCACCTCCAGGAAGCCGTTCACCTCGTCCGCCGAAGTCCCCCGCGGCAGGGACACCCGTACGTTCCCCTCCGACAGCACCCCCATCGCCCGCAGCACGTGACTGGGGGTCAGCGTGGAGCTCGTGCACGAGGAGCCCGAGGAGACCGAGTACCCCGCCCGGTCCAGCTCGTGCAGCAGGGTCTCGCCGTCCACGTACAGGCAGGAGAAGGTGACCAGGTGCGGCAGCCGCCGGTCCGGGTCGCCCACCACCTCCACGTCCGGCACCAGCCGGGCCACCCGCCGCCGGATCCGGTCCACCAGCACCCGCAGCCGCGCCGCCTCCGCGTCCGCCTCCGCCCGTACGGCCCGCAGGGAGGCCGCCGCCGCGACGATGGCGGGCAGGTTGGCGAAGCCGGGGGAGCGCCCCGACTCCCTTTCGTCGGCCGGGTGTTGGGTGGCGAAGCGGACCCCCTTGCGGACGGCGAGGAGTCCGACCCCCGGCGGGCCGCCCCACTTGTGCGCGCTCGCGGTCAGCACCGACCAGCCGTCCGGCACCCGGCCCCAGCCCAGCGACTGCGCCGCGTCCACCAGCAGCGGCACCCCGGCGGCCGCGCAGACCTCGGCCACCTCCGCCACCGGCTGGACCGTGCCCACCTCGTGGTTGGCCGACTGCAGGCAGGCCAGGGCCGTGCCGGGGCCGATCGCGGCCGCGTACCCGTCGGGCGGGACCGCGCCGAGCCGGTTCACCGCGACCTCCGTCACCGTGCCGCCGGCCGCCGCGTGCGCGTCCGCCGCGTGCAGCACAGAACTGTGTTCGACCGCCGATACGACCAGATGCCCGCCGACGCGCCGCCGCCCCGCCAGCGCCCCCGCCACCCCCGTGTGAACCGCGTGCGTCCCCGAAGGAGTGAACGACAGCTCGTCGGCCCGGCATCCCACGGCCTCGGCCGCCGCCTCCCGCGCCGCGTCCAGCAACAGCCGGGCGCGCCGCCCCTCCCGGTACAGCCGGGCCGGGTCCGCCCAGCCCTCGTCGAGGGCGGCCTGGAGCGCCTGACGGGCCACGGGGTGCAGCGGAGCGGCGGACGCGGTGTCGAAGTAGGGCATCCGGCCACGCTAACCGGCAGCCGCGGGCGACCGTGGTCAGGGGCCGTCAGATGTCGTCCGGAGCCCGCCATTCAGGGCCGGATGGACCGTCCCCCGTACGGCGGATCCATCCCTTCGGGGGCAGAAGCGGCGCGTTGGGCACCCTCCCCGCGCGACCCCAAATAGCGTCCAGTAGGGTTTGGTCCGCATAAACATCCAAACCCCTGCCTGCGTCAGGGCCGGCGACCGACCCGAACACGGCCGCGGCCGGCCGCGCGGGCCGAGACTCTCGGGAAGGCGCTACGTGAGTCCCTACGGCTCCGACCGCTCGCCGCGGCGCCCGATGCGGCGGAAGCTGCTGCAGGCGCTGACTGCGGGCGTGGTCCTGGCGACCGCCACTGGTTGCTCGTACACCTGGAAAGACTTCCCCCGCCTCGGAATGCCCACCCCGGTCACGGAAGAGGGTCCTCGCATCCTTTCCCTGTGGCAGGGATCCTGGGCGGCCGCTCTCCTTACGGGCATCCTGGTGTGGGGCCTGATCATCTGGAGCGTCATCTTCCACCGGCGCAGCCGGACGAAGATCGAGGTCCCCGCGCAGACCCGGTACAACATGCCCATCGAGGCGCTGTACACCGTGGTCCCGCTCATCATCGTCTCGGTGCTCTTCTACTTCACCGCGCGCGACGAGTCGAAGCTGCTCGCCCTCACCCCGAAGCCGCCCCACACGATCAACGTGGTCGGCTTCCAGTGGAGCTGGGGCTTCAACTACGTCGAGAACGTCGACGGCGACGCCGCGACTCCGAAGGGCGGCGAGGTTCCCAAGGAGCTCGCCAACATTCCGGACCGCTTCACCAAGGCCTTCCCCGCGGGCGCCGAAGGCGTCTACGAGAAGGGCGTCCCCGGCGACCGGAACCTGCAGACCGGCAACCCGGGACCGACCCTCTGGCTGCCCAAGGGCGAGAAGGTCCGCTTCATCCTGTCGTCGAACGACGTCATCCACTCCTTCTGGGTGGTGCCCTTCCTGTTCAAGCAGGACGTCATCCCCGGTCACACCAATGTCTTCGAGGTCACCCCGACCCAGGAGGGCACCTTCATGGGCAAGTGTGCCGAGCTCTGCGGTGTCGACCACTCCCGGATGCTCTTCAACGTGAAGGTCGTCTCGCCGGAGCGGTACCGGGCGCACCTGAAGGAACTGGCGGAGAAGGGCCAGACCGGCTTCCTCCCCGCCGGCATCAAGCAGACTGACCCGGCCCGGAATGCGGAGCTGAACAAACTGTGAGCATCCTCAACGAATCCCAGGGTGCCGCCGCCGACTCGTATGAGAACGAGCTGCCGGTGCGGCGCAAGCAGCCGGGCAACGTGGTCGTGAAGTGGATGACCACGACCGACCACAAGACCATCGGCACGATGTACCTGGTCACGTCGTTCGTGTTCTTCATCATCGGCGGGATCATGGCGCTCTTCATGCGCGCCGAGCTGGCCCGTCCGGGCACGCAGATCATGTCGAACGAACAGTTCAACCAGGCGTTCACCATGCATGGCACGATCATGCTGCTGATGTTCGCGACCCCGCTGTTCGCCGGTTTCGCCAACTGGATCATGCCGCTGCAGATCGGCGCGCCCGACGTGGCGTTCCCGCGGCTGAACATGTTCGCGTACTGGCTGTACCTCTTCGGCTCGTCGATCGCGGTGGCCGGGTTCGTCACCCCCTCGGGTGCCGCCGACTTCGGCTGGTTCGCCTACTCCCCGCTGTCGGACGCGGTCCGCTCGCCGGGCATCGGCGCCGACATGTGGATCATGGGTCTGGCCTTCTCGGGCTTCGGTACGATCCTCGGCTCGGTCAACTTCATCACCACGATCATCTGCATGCGCGCTCCCGGCATGACGATGTTCCGCATGCCGATCTTCACCTGGAACGTCCTGCTGACCGGTGTCCTGGTCCTGCTCGCCTTCCCGGTGCTGGCCGCCGCGCTCTTCGCGCTGGAGGCCGACCGGAAGTTCGGTGCGCATGTGTTCGACGCGGCCAACGGCGGCGCCTTGCTCTGGCAACACCTCTTCTGGTTCTTCGGGCATCCAGAGGTGTACATCATCGCGCTGCCATTCTTCGGAATCATTTCCGAGGTGATCCCGGTCTTCTCGCGCAAGCCGATGTTCGGTTACATCGGTCTGATCGCCGCGACGATCTCGATCGCCGGCCTCTCGGTGACCGTGTGGGCCCACCACATGTACGTCACCGGTGGTGTGCTGCTGCCGTTCTTCTCGTTCATGACCTTCCTGATCGCGGTACCGACCGGTGTGAAGTTCTTCAACTGGATCGGCACCATGTGGAAGGGCTCGCTGTCCTTCGAGACCCCGATGCTCTGGGCCGTCGGCTTCCTGATCACCTTCACCTTCGGTGGTCTGACCGGCGTCATCCTGGCCTCGCCCCCGATGGACTTCCACGTCTCCGACTCGTACTTCGTCGTCGCGCACTTCCACTACGTCATCTTCGGCACCGTGGTCTTCGCGATGTTCTCCGGCTTCCACTTCTGGTGGCCGAAGTTCACGGGCAAGATGCTGGACGAGCGCCTCGGCAAGATCACCTTCTGGACGCTGTTCGTCGGCTTCCACGGAACGTTCCTGGTGCAGCACTGGCTGGGTGTCGAGGGCATGCCGCGTCGTTACGCTGACTACCTCGCCGCCGACGGCTTCACCACGCTGAACACGATCTCCACGATCAGCTCGTTCCTGCTCGGCCTGTCGATGCTGCCCTTCATGTACAACGTCTGGAAGACGGCGAAGTACGGCAAGAAGGTCGAGGTCGACGACCCGTGGGGCTACGGCCGTTCGCTCGAGTGGGCCACGTCCTGTCCGCCGCCGCGGCACAACTTCCTCACCCTGCCGCGGATCCGCAGTGAATCCCCGGCGTTCGACCTGCACCACCCGGAGATCGCGGCCCTCGACCACCTCGCGGACCACGGCGCCGGTACCCCGGCCGTCACCGGTGGCAAGGAGGCCGGCAAGTGAAGATCCAGGGCAAGATGTTCCTCTGGCTCGCCTTCTTCATCCTGATCATGACCGTCGTGTACGGCGTGTGGTCGAAGGAGCCGGTCGGAACCACCGCGCTCGCGCTGGCCTTCGGGCTGAGCGCCATGATCGGCTACTACCTGGCCTTCACGGCCAAGCGCGTGGACGAGATGGCCCAGGACAACCTGGAGGCCGACGTCGCCGACGAGGCGGGCGAGCTGGGGTTCTTCTCCCCGCACAGCTGGCAGCCGCTCTCGCTGGCCATCGGTGGCGCCTTCGCCTTCATGGGCGTCATCTTCGGCTGGTGGCTGATGTACTTCTCCGCTCCGCTGATCATGATCGGCCTGTGGGGCTGGGTGTACGAGTACTACCGCGGCGAGAACCAGAACCAGTAGCGGACCGCCGCACGGCATGACCTGAGGGGCCCGGACACCTTTTCGGAGGAGTCCGGGCCCCTCGTTTGCAGTCACCCCGCGCGCCGTAATTGTCATATCTTCATAGCGTTGGCTCCATGAAGCACTCACCGCGTCTTTGGACGGTACTCAGCTGCTCCCTGCTGGTCGCGTCCCTCGGGGCCGGCGCCACCGCATGCGGGTCCGGCGAGAAGAACCCGCTGTCAGCCCGCCCGTACGACGCGGGCGAGCACGTCGCCTTCAACCAGGCCACCGGCGGACGCCCCGCCGACCCCGACAAGCCCCTCGAAGTCACCGTCAAGGGCACCACGGCGCGCATCACCGACGTGATGGCCGTGGACACCCACGGGAGGCGTCTGGCGGGCGAGCTCTCCGCCAAGGGCGACCGCTGGCACAGCACCGCTCCGATGGCCGCGGGCGTCCGCTACTCGGTCACCGTGAGCACGGAGGACGAACGAGGCGCTCCAGGGCAGCGCACGCTGGCTTTCGACACCACTCCGGCCAAGAAGGTCCTCAAGGTCGAATTCGGCCCGGACGAGGGCAAGTACGGCGTCGGACAGCCCATCACGGCCGAACTCAACGAGCCGGTCAAGGACAAGGCCGCCCGCACCATCGTGGAACGGGCCCTGGTCGTCGACACGCCCGACAACGTCGAGGGCGCCTGGTACTGGGTCGACGACAAGACCCTCCACTTCCGGCCCAAGGACTACTGGCCGGCGCACTCCACCGTCTCCGTACGCAGCAACCTGGAGGGCGTCCGGATCTCCGACGAGCTCCACGGCGCCGCGTCGAAGCCGCTGAACCTGGAGATCGGGGACCGGGTCGAGGTCACCACGGACGCCTCCTCGCACTACCTCACGTTCAGGCGGAACGGAGAAGTGATCAACACCATTCCGGTGACCACCGGAAAGCCCGGCTTCTCCACCCGCAACGGGGTCAAGGTGGTGCTGGGCAAGCAGTACTTCGTCCAGATGCGCGGCGACACCGTCGGCATCGGCGGCAGCGAGTACTACAACCTGCCCGTCTACTACGCCACCCGGGTGACGTGGAGCGGGGAGTACGTGCACGCCGCGCCGTGGTCGGTCGGCTCCCAGGGCTACGAGAACGTCAGCCACGGCTGCACCGGCATGAGCACCGGCAACGCCGCCTGGTTCTACGAGAACATCACCGAAGGCGACATCGTCCGAGTGATCAACAGCATCGGCGACGACATGGACACCTTCGGCAACGGCTACGGCGACTGGAACATGGACTGGAAGGACTGGCGCGAAGGCAGCGCCCTCCTGAAGGGTACCCAGGAAGGCCGCAGCCCCATGGACCAGGCCCGCCTGCGGCCCCAGGTCTAGCCGGCCGGCCGCGGCCGGAGCCGCTTCGAGGCTCCGGACG